>JAZKAZ010000001.1:0-3782 GCA_040388845.1 Chlamydiota bacterium
GGCTGAGCCAATTGATCTGCTAAACTAAGCCCTCCCACAAAGCAAGTCTCCTGAACCGCAATGGCAAGCGCTTGCTTAGGCGAAAACTTACGAAGAGTTTTTATAGGGCTCCATCCCATCCGCTGACCGCTGATGACCGCCAAACAAGGCGATGACACAGTTCCGACAATTGCTGAACTTGCGAGCGCAGAGGATAAACTTGTCTTCTTTGACTCCCCCACTATGCGCTTTTCTATGGCACTTTGCAGAACCATTTGCACCCCAATTGTGAGGCCAATTGTAGGAGATACTCTCAGACCTCGCCTGATCCCCTCCCATCTGGTCATCTTTGAAATGGGAAGGCCTCTTTGCTGATCGCTACAGCCACTCAGATCGCGGAAGACAAGAGGAATAGCTGCTGCTGCAGAAAGCGGAGGCGCTCCATATTTTGCAATTAAGAAGCCAACCCCTTGGGATGGCTGTTCATTTTTGATTGGTGTGATTCGTGATGACATAGAATTAATTTCCTTTAAAAAATGTGAAATAGATATACCGTGCTCGGGTTGTAAGAACAAAAAAAGAATGATAGAAAAATTTAGGTTACTTCGCCGCGAGGCGAATAAGGGGAAGAGGAAGAATTAAAATAGAATTTAGGACAACAAAACCTGCGAACTTACCTGAAAAGGATGAAAAATCTAAGTTCTTTGTTTCCATGGAGGAGATGGTAAAAAAAAGCCGTATTATTTAGCAATAAAAATTATAAAACGGATACATTTCCCTCTGCGTCGATCTCGCATTCTTTCAGAAGAGCCTCAGGCGCATTCTTCGCCAATCCTGCAGCCTTATTAAAATTCAGAGGGATCTTTGGATCTGCCCGTTTTTCTAGAAGCGCTATCTTGTGTTTTTCCAAAACTTTGGAAAGAAACGGCAAGCCGAATACAACTGCCTGGGCAATCCTCTCTTCTCTCGAAGAGCCTAACTGAGGATTATTGGAAAGATTTACCAGAACAGCCGTCATATAGGTCGGCGTGCGCTCCAATTCCTCTCCTTTTTGGATATCTAGCTGAGCAATGATTTTGCCTTGCAATTCAGAATCTAATTTAGAAATGGCTGTTTTTAAAACAAGTCCATCGTCCGGAGTAAATAAGCGAAGCATCGCTCCCATCCGGATCAGCGCGCGATCGGTCCGATCATCTGCATTGAGACCCAACCAACCAGCTCGGATCGACAAATAGGCGTTATAGGCGTCCATCTCTGTTTTTTGTGGATCGGTTAGCACTTTGCAAGCAGCTGCCATTCCCTGTATCGCAAGATAGGTAGGTTCCGTATAAACTAAAGAAGATTGATTATTCACATGGCCAAGAGCGCCTGCCACATCGCACGTATGAACAAATAAACTGAAAGCCAAAGCCTGAGCAGACACGCCCCTTAATTTCGAAAACATAGCCGGGCCACCCTCTAGATGAGTGATATGCCCATAGTGCGCTAAATTGGCTGTTTGGCCGAGCAGCTTCTTTGCAGCGGGGGAAATCTTATCAAACGTAAGAGAAAGATTAGATCTCTCCTGAAGAATTTGGATCGCTTCCCCATGGAAGTCGTCATGATCCGGAGCATTTGCGCCGTAAGGCCGAAAAATACTTCTCGCCTTCTCACTCTTTCCAATGTCTCCAAGAACGAGCGCAGCCTCCATTGCTTGAGTCATTTCTAGTTCAGACATCCCGCAATATTTTGATTTTACTAAGCTCATTCCTTGGGCGTGCAATTTCTCAAAATTTGAGAAAGAAAGCTTGTCATCTTTTGGTTGTGCAGCTGTAAATTCTCCATATGCCTTTTCACTTCCATCTAGAATCAATTGCAAACAGTGGAGAGTCATAATGGTTCGGTCGAACTCAATGAATTTTTGACCAAATAGCTGCTCCGAATAGGAGCCTTGCTGGATCGCTTGACCCTCTTCTGTTTTGCGCACCTTGCTATCGGCAAGCAGAAGAATTTCAGGATATTGCTCCACACATTTCTCAACCCATTTTAGTCCTTGCGCGGCAGAGCTTGTCACTAGTTGCTGAGATAAAGAGGGCGCTTTGTTTGTATTCGCGTAGATTGCCAAAGGAGACGCTACAACAGCCCCAAAAAGAAGTCCCCACCAAATTTTTTTTGTCTTATGCATAGTGGATCCTTCGTTGCTTGATGTGTGAATAGCTCGCTGCAAAAATGCCTGCCTCGGGCCGAAATGAGGACTAAAGATCCGAGAAGAAAGTCTTTGCCATCCATTTCCTCTGAATGCAGAACTTAAGCCCGTATGAGAAAAATAGGCGTACCCTCGAGATGCAATGCGAGACAAAGCTGACATGAAAACCCTTGATCAATGCGAAAGAGTCTAGCAAAAGACAGACTTTGCCATGAATAACTTTTGCAAAAATACATGGAAGAGAAAAAACCCAGCATACACTTGACGTCAAGACACTAAAGCTCTAAAAATGATTTACTTCTTTCCATTTATCCAGCATGCTTGCGAGAAAATTTATTTTGAAGTTTCCCCATGAAAGAAACTCAAAGCCCCAAAACAGCATCAGCAAAGAAAGTCAAAACGACCATTTACATGGACGAGACCGACGATATCCTCCTCAACGAAGTATTCATCAAGCGCTTTCGAGAGCGAAAGAAAACCGACCGATCCTCCCTCCTTTGCGAAGGGATCCGGCTCCTTTATGAGAAAGAAGTAGGCCCAATCAATGGCTAAAAACCAAAAAAAACGTCTGATAAAGGCCGAAGCAGAAAGACCCTCCCGCTCGACTAAAAAAAAAGTTACTGCTCGAAAAAACGATCTTGCCGACCCAAAAAGCTATGCCAGGGTATTTGAGCAACTCAAGTCGGATATAAGAGAGGCTCAGCTACGTGCTGCTCTATCCGTAACCAGAGAGCTCTCATTGTTATACTGGCGTATAGGTAAGGTTCTTGCAGAAAAGGTTATTGAGGGCGGATGGGGAGCCAAAACAATGGAACGCTTAGCGAGAGACCTAAAAGAAGAATTTCCAGATGTGTCTGGATTTTCCCTACGCAACCTCAAATACATGCGGCAATTCACTGAAAGCTTCCCCGATGCCAATTGGGCAGCAACTGCTGCCCAATTACCCTGGGGTCATAACATGCTCCTTATGGATAAGGTAGACGACCTAACCAAGCGCCTTTGGTATATTCAGCACGCCATTGAAGGTGGATGGAGCCGAAGCGAACTGGAAACATGGATTGAATCAAATTTATACGAGAGAAAAGGAAAGGCAATCACAAACTTTAAGCACGCCCTTCCCTCTCCGCAATCTGAGCTGGCAGAGCAAATTGTAAAAGACCCATATAATCTTGGATTTCTCTCCCTTGACAAGAGATACAGAGAAAAAGAGTTGGAGCAAGGTTTAATGGATCATCTCCAAAAGTTCTTGGTAGAACTAGGGGAAGGATTTGCTTTTATGGGCAGGCAATTCCGCATCAAGGTTGAAGGAGAGGATCACGCAATTGACCTTTTGTTTTATCATGTGAAATTGCGGTGTTATTTCGTGGTAGAGCTAAAAGCGGCGGCATTCGACCCAAGAGATGCTGGCCAAATGAATTTTTACCTATCCGCCGTAGATGACCTTTTAAGACACCCTGATGACCAGCCATCGATAGGTATCTTGCTGTGTAAAACAAAAAACAAAGTCAAAGCTGAGTATGCCCTTCGCAATTGCAACAGTCCAATCAGCGTAACAAGTTATGAGACAAAAATTCTTAAGACCCTCCCTAAGAACCTCAAATCAAGCCTTCCAACGATT
>JAZKAZ010000002.1:0-1966 GCA_040388845.1 Chlamydiota bacterium
ATTTGACTGACAATCGGGGCTAAAAAAAGAATGATCGCAAACAGGACTGCTGCATGGATCATCCCAGATAGCGGTGTTTGCGCGCCCGTCTTTACGTTGGCCGCAGTCCGGGCAATGGCGCCGGTTGCAGGAATGCCTCCGAAGAGAACCGAGGCAAAATTGGCAATCCCCTGCCCCACCAACTCGCAGTTGGACTTATGCCTGCCGCCAATCATCCCATCGCCGATTACTGCAGAGAGAAGAGATTCAATCGCCCCTAAAAAAGCAATCGCTGCAGCATCCATGAGGATTTCCGCAAGTTTGCCGTCTGGGATAGAGAAACTTGGGAGCGAAGGAAAAGGGAGCTTATTCGGAATCCCTCCAAATTTGGATTGGATCGTCTCTACGGGCAAATCAAAAAAATAGGAACAAAGGGTGGCCAAAACAATGGCGGCAATGCCCCAAGGAATTACCGGGATAAACCGACGGACTAAAAGAATCACCCCTAAAGTGCCGGCGCTCAAAGATAGAGTTGCCAGATCGAAGCTTGGAAATGCGTGAAAGTAGGCAATCCATTTAGCGCTAAAATCTGCGGGGGGAGCTCCCATTTGAAGACCGAAAAAATCTTTGATTTGCGAGGAAAAAATAATGACCGCAATGCCGGTAGTAAAGCCCGTAATCAGAGGATGCGGCACATATTTAATCCAAGAGCCGAGACGAAAAACCCCAAGCAAGACAAGAAAAACCGCCGCAATCAACGTAGAAATGGCAAGTCCTTCATACCCTGTCCTTTGGATGATATCGTAGACAATTACTACAAAAGCGCCCGTCGGCCCGCCGATCTGAATCCGGCTTCCGCCCAATGCAGAAATAAGAAATCCGGCAATGATTGCGGTGAATAGTCCCCGCTCGGGGCCCACTCCCGATGCAATGGCAAATGCCATCGCCAGCGGCAGCGCGATGATACCGACGGTGATCCCTGCGATCAGATCTTTTTTAAATGTGGAGAGCTTATAACCTGCGCGGAGATAAAGGTAGGATTTCGGAATGAATTCATGGAACATAAAACGCCTAAGGGAGTTCTTTCCCTCCCAGTCTACAGGAACTGACTAAAAAAAAACAGCTGCCGTGTTGACAAAAATTAAAGCAATCCGTTTATTGCAATTAAAGAGGCAAACCTATGATGGTCGGACTATTTATTATTTATCTCGCGTGTTTATTTCTAATTATTAGAAATCATAGAAAGACCGCATTCTGGTTGGTCATCGCCAATTTAGTCCTGTGCTTCTTTATGCTCCTCCACCATGCAACAGATGTATTGCAAATCAGACTTTAAAGGAATCAAATGGCAGCTTTTCAACGGATCTTAAATGCCCTATTCATCTTTGTTTTATGTGGCGTCCTTTTAGCTGCCTATTCCTATCAGGTCATCAAGTCAGAAGACCCCTGCCCTTTATGCCTTTTGCAAAGGCTCGGGATGATTGGGATTGCAACAGCTCTTCTTCTCAATCTCCGCTTCGGCATCAAAATGGAACATTACGGACTTGGCATCTTAAGCGCTCTTTTAGGCCGTATCGTCTCCCTTAGACAGATCAGCCTCCATGTCTGCCCGGCATTTCCCACATTTGGCGAACCTGTTTTTGGATATGATCTCTATGTTTGGGCATTTATTGTTTTCACCTTCGCGATTTTTTCGATCGCCATATTGCTCATGATCTCCGGTTTCACTAAAAATCATGAAGTCCATCCCCGCTGGGGCATCCTAGAAAAGACCGCATTTGGCCTAGTGGCACTGATTACCCTCGGCAATACAATCACGACCTTCCTGGAATGCGGCCTAAGCCCCTGCCAAGGCTAATTTTCTGACTTGACAGGCGCCCCCCAGATCTCTTATTTTCGTACGGACATATGAGGTACTCATGAAAGCGGTCGTCTCAAAAATCGATCTAGTGAATTTAATCGGGAAAATCCAAAGCATTGTCGCATC
>JAZKAZ010000002.1:1976-4351 GCA_040388845.1 Chlamydiota bacterium
CCTATTTTGGGAAATGTGCTCATCGAGGCAATCGATGACCAGCTCATTGTGAGCGCAACCGACTTGACTGTGAGCATGCGCTGCTACGTAGAGGCAAAAGTCATTGAAGAGGGCGCAATTGCACTCCCCGCCCGCCGTTTTTTCCAGCTCGTCAGAGAACTGACCGCCCCATCTGTCAAAATCAGCGCGGAAACCAATGAAATTGCAGAGATCACGACAGGAACCTCCGTCTTCAAAATCAATGGGATGAACAAAGGGGAATTCCCAACGCTCCCCGATCTAACTGGACTACCCGAAATCATCTTGGCCAGCTCCGCTCTCAAAGAGATGCTCTCTAAAACCGCATTTTCGGCAGCCAGGGAAGATAGCCGCCACATGCTCAACGGAGTCCAACTTCAAATTGCCAACCAGAAAGCGACTTTGATCGGCACGGATGGCAAACGTCTGGCAAAGACTTATCTGGCAGTTGAGATTGATCCCTCCGTTCAGGGGACCTATGCGATTCCTCTAAAAGCCGTCGAAGAGATGATCAAAATCCTCGATGACAGCAGCACAAAAGTTTCTTTGAGCCTCGCCCACGACAAAATTTGCCTTGAGAGCGGACATTTAACTCTGATCACAAAACTTCTTTCCGGCCAATACCCGGATGTCGAACGAGTAATTCCCGCCAAGGTAGCACACAGCTTTTCGATCCACAGAGAAGAGATTATGTCGCTTCTCAAGCAGGTCTCCCTCTTTACTTCGGAGACGAGCAGTTCAGTGCGCTTCAGCTTTGAGACGGGACAGCTCCATCTGGCCGCGATGAGCAGCGATATTGGAGAAGGACGAGTCAGCATGCCGGTGGATTACGCAGGCCCCAAATTAGAAATCGCATTCAATCCCTACTTTTTTCTCGATATCCTGCGCCATAGCAAAGACGAGACAGTCCGCTTCGGGCTCAATGATCCTCATAATCCAGGATTGATCACCGATTCGACGCAAGCTCTTTTTGTGATTATGCCTATGAGGCTAAACGATGCTCACACGCCCCGCAAAGAGGCTGCAGCCATAAGCTCCTAATGCACTTAAAGAGCCTCTACTTGCGGAATTTTCGCAATTTTGCTGAATCCGCAGCTCAGTTTAGCCCCCGTCTCAACGTTTTTTATGGGGATAACGCGCAAGGAAAAACCAATCTTCTCGAGGCGATCTATCTGATTGCAACGGGAAGATCTTTCCGCACGCAGCACCTAAATGAATTGATCCGTCTCGGCCAGTCTCATTTTTACCTCGAAGCAGAACTTGTACGGGATGGCGTTTTACAAACGATTAAACTCTCTTTTGATGGACAAAACAGGCGTCTGCAAATGGACGCCAACTCCTATTCATCGTTCCATCCCCTCTTAGGCGCTCTCCCCTCTGTCCTCTACACTCCTTACGACATTGAATTGATCAGCGGCTCTCCTGCCGAACGGCGCAGATTTCTTAATTTGCATCTTGCCCAAAGCGATCCTCTCTATGTCCATCACTTAACAAGGTTCTGGCGCGCGATGAAACAGCGCAATTGCCTTTTGCGAGGAAGGGATCAAGAAAGTCTAGATTCTTGTCTCTTGTGGGAATCTGAAATGGCCCACTCAGCAATCTACATTCTCAAAACGCGCCAAGAGATGATCGAGGAGATGAAAGTCCCTTTAGAAAAACGGAGTCACACCCTTTCTTTTGAAAAAGAGGCCCATGAACTCAAGTTCCACCCCTCTTTTCCGCTAACCGTCGAATCGTACTCTCAACAACTTCAAAAAAACCGGGTCAGGGAAAGAGATCTCGGCTTCACTCTGACAGGTCCTCACCGCGATGATTTGTCTCTCTGGATCGAAGGGAAAGCAGCCCGCCTTTTTGCAAGCGAAGGACAGAAAAAAACAGCGATCGCAGCTCTTAGACTTGCTGAATGGGAGCGGCTTAAAAATAGAGTAGGGGCGCCTCCCCTCATGGGAATTGACGACTTAGGACTTCATCTCGATGAGATCCGGCAAAAGCTCCTCCGCGAGGCGCTGGAACAGTTGGGACAGGTTTTTGTAACCACCCCCTGTCTCCCTTCCACTTGGAAGGAATTAGAACAGGGGCGTCACATCCAAGTGGAGAGCGGATCGGTCGTTATTTAACAGGAATTTTAAGAGGCTAAAAAAGCTACTTGAAAGGCCCTATATCAAATCTCTGTGCCTCTGTGGTTAAAATTTTTTCTAAAACTTGTAATATCACAGGCTTATGAAAAAATTTTAACCACAGAGGCACAGAGAACACAGAGATTTTGGGTACACCCACATTAATTTAAAAATTCTAAGTAGGCCTCGCCTAGAGGAAATGAGGCATTTGAGGCACTAGGCTTTCGCCTAGCGCTGAAG
>JAZKAZ010000002.1:4361-5055 GCA_040388845.1 Chlamydiota bacterium
GCGCCAAGGTCTTTGTCGCAAGCGCCTTGCCAAGCTGGACTCCTTCTTGATCAAAGGAATTGATGTTCCAGATGAATCCCTGAAATGCCACTTTGTGCTCGTAAAAGCTCAAAAGCGCACCCAGAGTAAAAGGGTCGAGTTGTTCTGCCAGAAGAATCCGGTTTGGGCGATTTCCTGGGAAAAATTGATTGGGATTTGGGCTTTTTTGGCCGACTGTAAGCGCAAGTGATTGAGCAAATAGGTTTGAAAGAAGTTTTTCTTGAGAAGTGGAGTGTTGTATCTCCAAGTCATGGGGATATTGACTTTTTTGAAAGCCTATGAATTCTACAGGAACGGGATCTGTTCCCTGATGAATCAGTTGATAGAAAGAATGCTGCCCATTTGTTCCTGGCTCGCCCCAAATCACAGGACCTGTGGAAAAATCGCAAGGGTGCCCAAGTTTATCGATTCGTTTGCCATTTGATTCCATATCCAGCTGCTGCAAATGGGCGGGAAAGCGAAGAAGGGCTTGCGAGTAGGGAATGATTGCAACTGTGGGAAGCCCTAGGAAATTCCGATTCCAGATTCCGAGGAGCGCCGAGAGCAATGGGAGATTTTCTGGAGCCTTAGTGTTCAGGGCATGAACATCCATTGCGTGCGCGCCTCGAAGAACTTCCCGAAATCCCTGAGCCCCGAGGGCAAATCCAAGAGCAAC
>JAZKAZ010000002.1:5065-8754 GCA_040388845.1 Chlamydiota bacterium
CCCCCACCATCGAGGTGGCTGAATAGCGCCCCCCTACAAAATCCCAGATATAAAACGAAGCTAGATAGCGCGCGGGATTGTCCATCGGACTTCCCTCTCCTGTCACGGCGACGAAATGATCTTTCGGATCCAGCCCCAGTTTAGAAAGGCGTGCCCGGACAAATTCTTCATTCGTCAACGTCTCAAGAGTCGTCCCCGATTTGGAGACGACCACCACCAAGGTTTTTTTCAGATCGACCTGAGATAAAACAAAATTGGCATCGTCAGGATCTACATTGGAGATGAAGTGCACTTTACGCCCCGGCAGGTAGTAGGGCTGCAAGGCAATTGCCAGTGCGCGCGGCCCCAAATCAGAGCCACCGATCCCGATCTGAATCAAATCGGTGAATTTTCCATGGGTCTTTTCTAAAAAACGGTCCAGTTTTTCAAGTTCGAGGCGCGCCATTTCAGCAGCTTTCTTGGCAGGCGGCGCCGTCTGGCAGTTGTCGAATTGATCGCGCATGGCCGTATGCAAAACGGCGCGATTTTCAGAAGGGTAGCCCTCAATGCAATTGATGACTTCGCCCGATTGCATGGCCCTCATTTTTTCAAGGGCATGGGCCTCTTTGCTTAAATGAAAAAGCTCATCTAAAACATCTTGAGTGACCCTTTCAGTCCCATAGAGAAGTTGAAAGCCAACTCCCTGGATTGCCATTTTTTTGAGACGTTCCGGCGTCAAGGCACCTGGCAGAGTGAGGTCAATCAGATGCAACTTTAGGCGCTGCAGCTTTTGGTAGGAGGGGAATTTAGAAAATAAGGTCATATTTTCATCCTAGTATTCCAGAGGTTAGTGGACAAGAATTTTTGGGGGAAAACTTTTTAAACTTGGCTAAAATTCCCCTTTCCAAGTATCTTAATACTCTCATTTATCGGGGCATAGCGCAGCTTGGCTAGCGCGACTGGTTTGGGACCAGTAGGCCGGGGGTTCGAATCCCTCTGCCCCGAATTTCTCCTGAAACAGCACTGCCGAAATCTCATTCGGAATCCCTAGCATCGCCCCATCACAGACTACAGTGCCGCCAGCTGCCGAAAAGCCCATGAGCTTGCGTCTGCCTTGAGTAGATACGGCATCCGAAAGAACATAGAGAAAATCAAGCCCCTCCCAAAGTTCAATCATCAGGGACTCTGAAATGGGCTTAAAGGGCATTTTCAACCCCTGAAAGAGCGCATTTAGCCGAGAAAGAGCCAAGCTGGAGCAGCGCAGATCATGGGGAAAACAGACCCCAAGACGAGCCTTTTCTACCTCAGAGAGTCCCTTAATTTCCAGAATAAAGTGCTCAAATCGCTCCGGCAACATTAAATGATAAATTTCAGCCTGCGTCCCAAGTCCAGTCGCATTCAAATGAAGAATCAAAGGCAATTCATCGGGAAGCTGGTGGGCCAGCATCTGGAAGTAATGGACGAAGGCCTCTAGGCAAAAAAGTCGTCGTAAATGCAGCTCATCTGTTTCCGGCCGATCCTCTTTCCACTTGATCCAATTGTCGCTTTGCCTTTCGCTCCAATAAAAAAACTGATTTAAATCAGCGCTCCCCCGGTAAAGGACAGCTCCAACTGTAGATTCTTGAAATCTATTCCAAAGTTGAGCCTGAAAAGCAGTCAATGCCCGGCCATTGGTTTGAAATCGAAGCTCATCTTCTAAAGGGAAATAGGGAATGTTTAGCCCCAAATCAAATTCCCAGAGGATTTTGGACCCCGATTCAATTGCGCAGGCGGCCTCATCTATTTGTTTGGCCCAGTTCAAATCATCAGAGGGGCGGCAGGGAAGTTGGATTTTAATTATGTTTGTCATCATTTTTTCTAAATGGGATGTAATGAATCATGCGCCCTTTGGTCTTCCAAAGATCTCCAAAGAAAGAATTACCATAATCAGACCATTCTGTCTTATGATGAGGCGACGGAAAAAGAAATGTCCATTCAGGACAAAGAGAAAGAGCCTGAATCATCTGGGATGCGTAGGGAGCGTCATCTGTCACAAAAATCCCTTTTGCACAAGGCCGAGTGATTTTGAGGAGTTCACCCAAAAATTCCGGATGGATCAGCCGGTGCTTTGCATGCCGCAGTTTTGGCCAAGGGTCTGGGAAATTCACATAGATTTCATCCACGCTTGCAGGCGGCGTATAGTAGCGGGTGAACGTCAGAGCGTCTCCATGAACAACAAAGAGATTGGGAAGAGCCTCTCTGTGGATTTTCAACCAAATTTTCCGTGCCCTTTGAAAATCTTTTTCAACTGCCACCCAATTCAGTTGTGGATTTTCCTGAGCCCGCTCCCCGATCCATTGCCCGTTGCCGCTGCAATACTCGATATGAACGGGATTTGCATTGCCGAACACAGCAGGATCTGTCCAGCAAAGGGCTGGCCACTCAGCATGGAGGTCATAGTGGGTGGGGATATAGAAGAGCCTATCTAGCAAAATCGGCCGTCGATCTGCCCAGACAAAGGGAATTTTTAAATCTTTTGTAGTTTTCATGAAGATGATCATAGCGGATTTTCTTGCACAATTCCATACTGAATTGCTATGTTCTGCTACGATGTGTCTCTTACGGAGGTATGATGAGATTTCTTACTTTTCTTTTCTTGAGCGTAGCTCCCCTGCAAATGAATGTACTCCTAGCAGAAGAGGGGCCTCCTAAAAAAGAAACCCTATCTGCTCCTGCGCAAACACCCCAGTTGCTCGACTTTAAAAAAATATTTACATCCGCCCCCGTCATCTATTCGATTCTCTCGATGATGTCAGTTGCCTCGATGGTGATCTGGCTCTACAGCCTCTCTACGTTCCGAACAAAAGACATCATGCCAGAGGCCTTTTTACATGAGCTCAGAGCGCTCCTTGCCCAAGAAAAATACGACGAGGCAAAAAAACTTTGCTCCTTGAAAGAAAATCTTCTCGCCTCTTTGATCAAAGCAGGGCTCACCACCCGAAACTTAGGTCCGCAGGTCATGATCGATGCGATGAAATCTGAGGGCAAACGGGCATCCACTGCCTTCTGGCAACGGCTATCTCTTTTGAATGACATCGTCATCATCGCGCCGATGCTGGGGCTTCTCGGCACAGTGATCGGAATGTTTTATGCTTTTTACGATGTCAATCGTTCGATTGAAAGTATGAATGCGCTCTTTGATGGGCTGGGAATTGCCGTTGGCACAACCGTTATGGGACTCATCGTCGCGATCCTAGCTATGATGTTTTATACGACATTGAAATACCGGGTCGTGCAAACCTTGAGCTTGGTAGAAAATGAGGCGCTCACTCTCAGCGCGCTCATCGAATCAAAACACAACCGTTATTAAGAGGTCTTTTTGGAGCTGATTCCCCACGATGAGTTAAAACCGGTCCACAGCTTCAATTTTGCCCCCATGATCGATTTTTTGTTTTTGATGCTGGCGCTTTTTGCAACCCTTGCCGTCTCGAGGGCTGCCCTCTACGATTCAGAAGTCAAACTCGTCGAGCTCAAACCAGAGTCAAAGCCAAGTTCGATTCCCCCGAAGCGGGATTCCAACCAAATCAATCTCAGCATTTCAGAGACGGGAAGCTTTAAGTGGCTCACTGAATTTCAAGAATATCCAATGGAGAGCGTACGAGCTATCCAAGAAGAGCTTGCCCGTCAATATAAAACAGGCGTGATTGCGCAAGATAAGACAAAGACTGAGG
>JAZKAZ010000002.1:8787-11331 GCA_040388845.1 Chlamydiota bacterium
TGGGAGCCGATTGCCAAGACGATCTTTGCTGTGCGCGAACTGGGCTTTAGCGCCCACCCCGTCTACGAGCCTTTTGAGGAGCCCTCGGCGGGGTAGTAAATTACTCGTACTGTTGTTGACCGCGAAATATTTGGTTGAAGAGGTCTGCATTATTACGAGGCTGTTGATTCTGTCTGTCTCTCGGGAAGTGCTTTCTCTCCTCCTGCCGCTTCTCTTGCCTTTCGCCAGGAATCAGATTCAGCTCTGCTTTAATGGCAAGAAGAAGCTTGCTTTCGATCGCAGAATATTGCTTCTCAATTGCACTCATACTTAGATGTTTCAGGCATGTGCTTGCAGCTGGATCGTTTTCAATTTTCGATTTCATAGCGATATACATGCACTTGAATACATGCTCAGGATTTTTCCAATTCGGATTAATACTATTAGCATTCAATTGTTCGGAAAAATTCTTAGCCTCGTTAGGAGCTTTCCCTTCGTAAGCGCGAGCTACGACAGGATGCTTCATCGCCTCGAGTGCCGCGCAGACATTAGTAAACTTATACAGATCATCGCCAATCTTACAGAGAACCGAATCCTGTCTTTCGCTTTTCATAAAATCAAATCTATTTCTGGGATCAACGTCATCGCCGTCGATTTCTGCTACGCGGACAGCTCCAGAAATCTCGATATCGCCTGGCGATTTGGATGGGAAAAAAAGAGGGGTGTTATACAAATGAATTAGAAGATTTCCCAAAGAAGACCCGTAGATAATTCCGTTGACTGGATGGACCAAGCCGATAGCGCCAGCCGCTCCACCAGCTGCGCCACCAACAAAATTTGCACTGATTACATCTAGATGCGATAGTTTAGGCGCCAATGATAATCTCGCTTGAAGTTGCGCGCATGACTTTGCGACCTCTTTCATGCTTTCGGCAAAAACACCGGCAATCAAAGTGAGTCCATGTCCTACAGCTACAATGCCGCCCATATTCAAATAGGCTTGATTTGAGTCAGAGGCGGAAAGCCACTTGGGCATCACGCAGCAGAGGGCACCTGCACTCACGAAAAGAGCTCCCCGCGCTAACGCGGAGGAATCGCCACTTAAAGATTTAGCTGGGATCATTTTAACAAGCTCGCTTTAAAATAATTTATTTAAATTCATTACAACGATTGTATAACCATCAATTAATAAAAAAAACAAAAAAAATCTTTTTACATATTAACAAAAATTATAGTTTAGTTTGCCATTCCAGACTCCCCCAAGCCTCTTTTGAAAAAACGATCCCTATCATTTAGATTGAATGAAAGGTCATCTGCCGGTTATATTGCAGTGGTTTTTTGCTAGGCTCAGCTAAGATAGAGCCCTGCAATTAAGCCCAGGTGGTGAAATTGGTAGACACGCCAGATTTAGGTTCTGGTGTCGCAAGGCATGTAGGTTCGAGTCCTATCCTGGGCAATTAATCAGAGTTTTCCTAAATTTTTTTAAGAAAACCGTGCAAACTTATGGCCAGATCCGGGCAGTTTTTGAGAATTTCTTTATCTTCAGTTACTACTACTGTATCAAAATCCATTGCCAAAGCAATGAAGTGAGCATCGTAAACGCTAATCTTGCTTTCTATTGAAATCTTCAGCGCTTTTTGAGCCTCTATGCTTCTTTCACAGTTTTTAAGCCCTTCCACAGTATAATTAAAATGGTGGATTACCTCATCGAGCTGCCGAAACTCTTTTCGAGCTAACTTAGAGAGAATATTCGCATATTCTTCTTTCCAAAGGGATGGCATAATCCAATAGGGATCTTTAGCAAAGATTTCTTGCGCACTGAGAGTCAAAAGCGTCTCGTTGAAAAGGTGAAAAATAAGGCAGGTATCAGCGACAATCATTCCCGACCCTCGTTGATTGCCTCTTCAATGAATTTACTGGAAGGTTTTTTCTTCCATTTAAAAGGGATCGGTTTTTTTATCCGACAGTCGTAGACGGACAATCCATTGATGAGAGCCACAATGGCCTCTTGGGTCTTGCTGCGATGATGCTCTTTAGCAGCTTTTTCTAAGAGATTATAAACTTCAACCGGCATATTTCTAATTAAAAAATCACGGGTTTGCTTTTGCGTCATACCGCTCTCCTTTTACTCATAATGATAGCATTTCGCTATCATTTTATCAAGAATTTCGTGAGTTTTAGAGATTCAATTGCTCTAAATTTACTTAAGTCATTGGATTTGTGAATGATGCACTTTCAGTAAACATAACTCCGAGCATCGAGCATATCGTGTCCAAAAGGCTTTGTATGAAAGCATTTGATCGTAAGCTTTAGCGACGGGTAGTAGAGATGGGAAACCGAAGTTCGCTTCCCTCGATAACCCCGCTCCGTATGGATCACCGTACGCTCTTTAGAAGCATCTGACTGATCGATGATCGTAAAATACCTATATCCATTCTGGAGCGTCACTTCAGCTGCCCTTCGAATCGCATACTTCATCACCTTCTTAGGAGGCGTGTGTTCATTGGCCCGGAAAATGACCACAAATGTGTCTTGTGAAATCCGGGAATCTGTATACCCATTGCT
>JAZKAZ010000002.1:11341-13658 GCA_040388845.1 Chlamydiota bacterium
CACTAGGAGCGGGACAAGAGCTAATAAAAAAGCTTTATTTTTGTGTTTCATTGAGCGCCTGATTTCTAGTTAAAAAATACTGCTCTGTCAATTCGCTGAATTTCTCAGAGTAGGAAATCAGAATTGAGGAGATTTTTTCCTCAAGAGGTGTTTTATCTTTTTTCTTGGCTTTTGCCAAAACATTCAGATCTGCCGCATCCCAATTTTGAGCCAGTCTCTCATCGAAATTTGCGACTGCCAATTCAACGCTCTGCTTCAAAGAAAAATCCTGAAAATTTTTCGAGATCTCGATTGATTTTTTCATTTTTTCCATGCGGAGAATATTTTGCATTTCGCGTCTGTTAGAGAGATCGGGGATACTTCCGAGATGGATCATCTTGTATTCGTACTCAAGCTCCAGATCAACCAGCCGGTTTTCATCGCTGTTTTTCCCGGTATTGGGAGACATCAATCGAAAGTGGGATAATTGATCGATCGCTTTTTGCATTTCAGGGGGAGAGAGTGTGGCGGCAGCAGATCTTACTTTTTGAGCAACAAGAGAGTTGTCTTCATCGGGAAGCGCGTTTAGAAGGGCCTGTTTTTTTTCTTTTTGGATTTGAAAAGCCAGATTTTCCCACTTTTCCCGGTCTTCTACTAGAAGCGCTGCGCTATCTCGCATCTCAACGATTCCTTCCAGAAGGTTTTCTTGGAGCACGTTTTGATACGACGCATCCATTTCTTTTAAGAACACATCATAGTCTCCATTTTGGAGACCTGCTCGAAGAGAGAATATGGCATCTTTCCCAAGTAGACTCTCCGTTTTGACCACCTGCTCAGTTTTTGGTTCAGGGGCAGGACTTGCCAATAGAGAAGATACAGAGCAAACAATCGCAGTTAAAATTGTATTGATGGTTCCCATAGTTAAACATCCTTTGTTTATTTTGAGAACCATAGTAATTGATTTGTAATTAAAAAAGAATCAAACTAATTAATTCATTAAATTAATTATTTGTAATAGTTGAGTGCAAAAACAGCGCTGCAGAATTTATATGCATTGCGGCCGGCCACCGTAAACCAAACACCGCCAATGACCCCTAGATTTCCGCTCCAATTGTATTCGATGGCAGGAGCTAAACTATACTGAGCAGAGGCTCCATATCCACCTCTTGCTGGGCGCCCTTGCAGATCGATTCCCGGCTTGCCCTTAAAGCGGACTCTTGACTCGAGAGTTCCTATGACATCGATTGCCAAGGCCCACTGTTGCGATAGATTATATTCCAACCCCAAATCAAACTGAAAGTTTTGACCGGGGTAGATGCGGCCATTTGTTCCATGGCCCCCTCCGAAAGAATTAAACCCCTTCACATGAACAGGCGAAGGGACAGTGTATTGAAAACTGAGTCTAGCTGTCATGAAATGAATTCCTTGAATATGGATCAGATTTCCCCAGACAAGGGCCACAGCTGTTTGAAAAGAGCCCAATCCCCCCTCCTCCGTCAACATTTTTTCTGGACTGAAATTCCGATACTTTCCCAAGGGAAATATTTCTTTAAGAATTAATTTAACAGCAGTTAGCCAATTCGTAGAGTAGTTGACTGGATGGTTTTTATAGAGTTGGATATCAAATTGAACAGGAAGATCCCCAAGAGCCCAGCTTGAGGCTCTTTTCCTAAAATTATAAAAAAAAGAGGGAGTGATTTGAAAGTCTAGCCAACTATTAATTCCAACTGTGAGTAGGGTTTGGGAATTGATGTTCCAGAGTGTCTCGATTTTTCTGGCTTTCCAATCTTCGCGGTAAATGGCCGTATTAGCGGTTGCAAAAAGATAGGGCTCAATATTGTAATGATTTTCAGGGACCGGAATGCCGGAGGAGGCAAAAATAGGTCCCGTGAACCAGGGAACAGGTAAATCTTCATGAGGTTTGGCGCGAAAAAGCACTTTTTCAGCAAAGCCGCAAAAGGGGATTAAAATCGCCAAAAAAATCAAGAACCGGATTTGCATGGAGCCATTCGTAAAATATCCTTAATCTATACCACAATTCTTTTTCCAAAAAAGATTTCTTTCGCAAGAATAGGACTCATGCATTGGATTTTTTTACTCCTGACCCTCTGCCCCCTCTTTTTTCATGGGATGGCAACTGCCCAAATTGAACTGGGCGATCAGATTTTGACTGTTGAACTTGCCGATACGGAAGTCTCTATCACCCATGGACTCATGGGAAGAAAAACTCTGAGGCCAGGATATGGGATGCTTTTTGTTTATAAAAAGCCTCAAATCCTTTCTTTTTGGATGAAAAATACACTGATTCCCTTATCCATCGGTTTTTTTGATGATGCCA
>JAZKAZ010000002.1:13668-19247 GCA_040388845.1 Chlamydiota bacterium
GGTGTGCCTGATCGACAATATTTAGTGATTGAATGATGCCAAAAAATTGATCAATACAGCCGATATGGACCCGCCTAAAAAAGGATCTGCAACTTTACCTAGCTACAAAAGCAGAGGCGCCGCTCTCTATGCGTTGGAGGTGCCTCAAGGGTGGTTTGCCGAAAATAGAATTGAGGCAGGGATGAAATTTTCTTTTCTCGATCGCGAAACTCAAGTAAAATGAACTCTTTTGGAGAAATGAATGAATAAAAAACACAAGCGTCCGTGGGGAGTATTTCTAGCCATCGTTCTGGCCATCGTTTTTGGTAGCTGGGCGGGAGAAAAAGGGGGGATCTTCGGGATTACCTTCTATGCGATTGTCGATGTTTTAGGAATTATTTTTCTCAATGCGTTGACGCTTGTAGTCGTTCCTCTCGTATCTTCCTCGATCATTTCGGGGATCTCTCGGATTGGCAACGAAGGCGCTTTTGGACGTCTGGGTGGAAAAATGTTCACCTTCTATATTGGAACCAGCCTGCTTGCCATTCTAATCGGCCTCTTTTTTGTGAATCTAATCGGTCCTGGCCTTTCCCACATTGCCCCAATAGGCGGCTCTGTAAATTCGGCAGAACTGACTCAATTGCAAGCGCAGATTGCAGACAATGAAGGGGCGCTCGTCAAACTTCTTCTCCAAATCATCCCTTCCAACGTCCTTGCCGCCTTCTCTCATGGAGAAATGCTGGGAATGATTTTCTTTAGCCTTTTATTTGGTTACGCGATCTCTAAAATTGATGCCCATCCGGCCTCTATCCTCAATGGTTTTTTTCAGGGCATCTTCCAAACGATGATTCAAGTGACCCATATCATCATGAAATTCCTTCCCTATGGAGTTTTCTGCTTGGTCGCGAAGGTGTTTATGACGACAGGACCTGGCTCTTTAGGGTCTGTTGCCCTCTTTTTTGTCACAGTTGTTTTGGGACTTGCCGTCTTTATGTTCATTGGACTGCCTCTCATGCTGAAATTCATTGGAAGGGTCAGTCCTCTGCGCCACTTTAAAGCGATGGCTCCAGCCCTTGTGACCGCCTTTTCCACAAGTTCCTCGTCTGCCACTCTTCCCATTACGATCGATTGCGTCGAAAAACGGGCAGGCGTCTCAAATCGGATCTGCAGCTTGGTCGTTCCTCTCGGCACATCGATCAATATGTCTGGATCTGCCCTTTACGAATGCGTCGCCGCCATATTTGTCGCTCAGGTTTATGGGATCGACATTTCCTTTACCACCCAGTTCATTGTCGTTTTCATGGCCTTGATCACCTCAATTGGCGTGGCGGGAATTCCCTCTGCAAGTTTGGTTGCAATTTTAGTGATCCTGAAGGTAATTGGGCTCCCCACGGAAGGGATCGGCCTTTTTGTAGCGGTCGACCGTCTCCTCGATATGTGCCGAACCACAGTGAATGTCTTTAGCGACAGCTGCTGTGCGATTCTGGTAGCTACTAGCGAAGGGGAAAAAGTATTAAAATCAGATCAGTTTGATTAATGATTACAATAGGACTGTATGCCGAAAGGGACGATTAAGTGGTTTAATAAGGAAAAAGGGTTTGGCTTCATTGCTCCCGATGAGGGAGGCAGGGATGTGTATGTGCAGAGCTCGAACGTAGAAACTCCGAACCAAATGCTGGATGATGGACAGAGGGTGGAATTCGAGCTCACCTTAGGAAGGAAGGGGCCTGAGGCAACCCATGTTCATTCGATTTAAGAAACTATGTGGGATCCTTAGCTGTCTTTTATAATTAAGTCATCATTTGGTTCTAGGACAATTAATTGATCTGCTCTAAGAGACTCTAGTCGAGCGCGCTGCATCCACACATTCTCTCCAGTATACTCATCTATTTCATGCCCTGTCTTAAAGCCATTGAGGTTCTTTACATATCTTCTCCCTTCCGACTTAAGACAAACCATTCCAGACCAAGAGTCGAAATAAAGCTCACTTTCCGCTCCGGGCTTGCCTATGCTATTCAAGACATGATCCCCGTTTTTGATAAAGTGTCTCATCACCCGTTTATTGGGATAGTTTTTATCTATGTAGAGAAATCCTTCAGCTGCCATTTCACTACATTGTCCCAAACGGAAAGATCTCATATAAGGTAGGTTCTTCCATTCATTAGTTTCTGCGCTCCTTAACACGATCAATGTTGTTCTTGTCAGTAAATGGTAATCATACAAACGTTTCAAATTTGACATTAAATATCTAGATCGCTCTAAATGATTGGGAGAGTAATAAATTTGATTTTGTACATGGCGAATTGTCTCTTTGGCAATCTGGAGATTTTCCTGGAGTTCTTTAGCGCTCAATCCATTCCGAAGGCCTTGACAAAAGAAAATAATTGCCCCAATAAATAACACAAAAAACCAGGGGTTTAATATACCGAGCCCAATCGCGGCTACTGAGACGAGACAAGCAATTCCGCTAAAACTTTTTCCCCGAAAAACAAATTTTTTTAACCGATTTAGCGCTTGCCCGTGAATTACCGGAATTCCTGCATGATCCTTGTCTGCGAGGGCCCCTATTCGAGACCTTTTCCAAATCTTTCGTATTTGATCGTAATCTAGGCTTTCTCCCTTGGATTTGGAATCATTCCAAATTCCTATTATCTGCTCGCGATAATCGAGATTTGAATGTGTATTTGGCGTGCCAGAACAATGCATTTTAATGCCATTTTATTAATTAATAATATATATTATACAATAAAAAATAATTAAAACCAACAATAACAAAAACAACTCAATATCAAGGACTTAAAAAACTGGAGCTTGGACCAAATCAGTTTATAATTGAATGAGAAGTCAATATCTTTAGATACTGAACCTGAAGACACTAAATCAAATGAAACAGGTCTCGTAGAAGAGCCAGAATGACCTCGATCACAATCAAGATAATAATTGTCATTTCGAGTCTGGACGATTGTTGGTGGTTGAGCTCGTTTCCCAGGATCTCAAAAAGCTCGTGCAGCAAATTTAGACGGCGATTGAGCAGCTCCACTCGCTTATTCACATCGAGATAGTGGATCATGCGGCGATAAAACGGCTCAAGTTCAGAATGCTCCCAGAAAAATTCTGGGGTATCGAGAATTTCGGTGTGGAGATTGATGTAATTGCGCTCTAAAAAAAGCTCTCCCATTTTTCGGGAAGTTTCTCTCCGAGAAAGGGGGATCTTTCCCTTCATGGCCAGATCTCTTGGAAGCTGCTTACTGTGTTCGACCGTACGGGCAATTGCCTCTTCAAATACAGTGAGCTTGACCGACTGACCGATGGCATATGAGATTGCAAGTTTTGTAAGAGAATCTTTTTTCTGGAGAGTGATCTCATCTTCTTCAATTTTCATCTTATCGCCATAAGAAAAAGTGAATTCATCCAGCTCGATTTTAGAAAGAGGTTCTCTCTCAAATTTCTTTAGAGAGGCTAATTGCTCTTTTTCCTCCTCGTCTGAAAAACCCCAAAAAAGGACCACTCCAAAGGGAAAATAAAAAACGTCTTTTTTCGTTCCCTTATCGTCTTTTGGCTGAATATGAATCACATCCCGAAATAGCTGGGAAGTGCCGGTCACCTGGATAAATTGAAAAAGGCGCGGGATATCGAAAGAGGCTGCAGTACAATAGGCAGAACAACGCATATGCTTCATTGATAGCCGATTGCCCGATCTTTTGCAAGGATCCATGTAGAAAGAAACTAGAAAAAAACAGGACCCGCTTCGCGGGCAGGGTCGCCTTCGGCTGCAGGATAAAAAAAAATATTTTTCTTTCATCCTGCCCGCGAAGCGGATTCTGTTTTTTTCTAGATCTCTAGCAAAACCTGAATCGTTACTCTTTTTTTCTTTATATTGACGGGAACAACGGATCATTTCTAAACTTACCCTCTATGATCAGAAGTCTTGTTTTATTTATTCTTTGCGCAACTGTAGGCTTTGCTGACCTCAATTTTTCTGCAGCCTCTGTAGAAGAAAGCACTCAAATCCGCTCCGACTCATTTCTGATTCACAGATCTCAAAAACCATGTCCCCCTCCCCGTCCGCTCTTAAGTCCTGCCATTTATAAAATTTCTTGGGACATCCACTTTTCTCCTTATGCAGGAGGCGAAGATCTTCTCTTTGCCCATAGGCTGGTTGAACGGTGCCAGACCTACCTTACGGGCAAAAGTCCAATTGTTTATTCGAAATCCTCTTATGCCCGTATGTGGCGCCTAAGCGAATTGATCCTACTTTGGCTCCCCGCCAACTACATGGCCATGGTCGTTCAGCATGAAGTTTTTGGACATGGCTACCGGATCCGAGATATCAATCGAGGCAGAGCTGAGGTGCGGGGCTATTCATTCAATGCGCCTCCTCCGTATGGCGGCGGCGGCGGAGCCACCTCATATCGTTTCAGTGAAGATCTGACGACGACAGAAGAGTCGGCTATTTCCATTGGAGGAGTGGAGGCAACTGCTATTTTAGCGCAGTTAACAAAATTAAAATGGTTGGGATCTGGAAGAATCGATCCGCGGCAATCGATTCTCTATCTGCTTTCCCAGCACGATCTAAATCTCTACATTGGATCTCTTAAGACGCAAGGGACTTTGAGCGGTCACGATATCCACGGCTACATCGATGCTTTAAATTACACCTATCCCGACAATTTACTGAGCGGGGCGCGCCTGCGATCTCTCTCTTGGATTAATTTAGCAGATCCATTCACCTTCTATGCGATCTATTCTTGGTTTCACTATCTTTCGTCAGGCAAAGAATCGGCAATTCCCATGATTGGATCTTGTTATTTACCCGGACTTAGACTGGGACTTACCCCTTTTGGTCCTGAAGTTTTTTTCGAAAATTATTTTTTGCAAAAAAAACAGCCCCTGTATGTCTATTTCAAAGGAGGACATCACGCTAAAAACAATTACTACGGGTTGGGTTTTTATGCGCCTTATTTTTGGATCAGAAAAAAATGGACACTTGGCGCCCGGCTCGATCTTTGGCATCAACCCAAATTGCTCCTTGAGCCCGGAACTATCCCCACAACTCAAATCGATTTTGATCAAAAGCCCTCTACGCAAGATCCTCTTTATCCCTATTCCGATCGACATGCGGAGCGCTTTGGCGGGGCGGGTTCTCTCATTGCTTCGTACCAAGGCGAAAGCTCCCTCGGCTACGAAGTGGAGGGAGGTTATAAATCAGAAGGTTTCTTGCCGGGATATTCCCTAAGAGCCTCTCCCGTCGTGAGACTTGGCTGCACTCTCATTTTCTAATTGCTTGACAATTGCTTTCAAAACGAGCGAAACGTTGCTCTTGATCTTAGCTCCCAGCATCCACCGAACAATCCAAGCAAAAGGCCCCTTGATCTGCACGTCATATCGAATTTCAGAGCCCATTTTAATGGGTTTAACCCGGTGAGTAAAAATCAAACGGACAAAAAGGGTCTTCCAAAGAATTGAAAAACTAGTCCCTTCTTTTACATCCAACACTTTGTAGCGAAATTTACTGGCGCCTTCAGCTTTTGCATGGCCCTTTTGCCCCATTTCGATCTTTTTTTGCGTCTGCATCGCATGGGCTTTTTCCCAAGCCTCCC
>JAZKAZ010000003.1:0-853 GCA_040388845.1 Chlamydiota bacterium
TAACAACAGAACCAAAAGTTGGAGTAATCATACCAATGCTAGAGCAACCTACAATTGTTACTCCAGCCCTCCCAATTTCAAGCAAAACCCCACCACCGCTCCCTGCTCAAGTCCAAGCCCCAGCATCCGCTCCAGAAGCAGAAGAACCAACATCATCACCAGAAAACACCGAATACGAAAAAGCCTTTGAAGCACTAATGGCACAAGCAGAAATCGTCGAACAAAAATATACTTCCTTCATTGACAAAATGGAAGTTCTTCTCAAAAGAGTCGTAAATCAATTCGATGAGTATGGAAATGCGATTTTGCAATCTATCTACGATGCCAATGAAAAGTACAGCTATTCTCTATCGAAAGGCTATACCCATGGGTTGCTGGTTTTCGAAATTGATCCAATAGGAAATAAAACGGAATATTCTTATGACGCAAATCAAAATCTTACCAAGATTACCCGTTCAGATACCGGCATCTCTATTGAATATGGCTACGGTTTAAGAAACCTTCTCATTTATACCATTGAGAAAGATTGGGCAGGAAACCAATTCAAAACAGAAGTCTTCTACGATCTGGCTGGCTACAAGATTGCAGAAATTGATCGGTTGGGCAACGAAACTCGCTATGTCAATGATTCTTTAGGGCGTCCGATCTGCATCACTTATCCTCCTTCAAATGAGGGTTTTAGCCTCTCCTATACCTATTCATATGATCTTTTTGACAACCCAATTTCTGTCACTGATCCAAAAGAAAGAGTTCTTTCAAGGTCGTATAACGTAAAAGGAAAACTCGCCGAAATAAATTATCTCGATGGACCTCGAGAGCTGTTTAGATACGACAGCGGGGGAAATCTGCATCA
>JAZKAZ010000003.1:863-6942 GCA_040388845.1 Chlamydiota bacterium
ACAGGAGAAATAGTTTTTTGGAGGTCTTTGAATACGAGTCTATGGGAAGAATAGAACGTATTCAATATTATGAGACTTCAGACAAACGCTCTAGGCACCCATTGAAGGAAAAAACGTTCCATTATGACACTTTTCACAAAATGTCTGAAATCAGCGAGTGGCAGGATAAAACGATCTATATCTATGATGAGTCAGGGCGCCCTGCCAGTTCAAGGAAAGAGAATCAAAAAATAGAATTTATCTATGATGCGCTCGGAAGAGTCCATGGCGTCAAGAAGTGGAAATCTTCCAATGCATTCACTCTGGAAATTAAAGAGTACGACCTTCTAGACAGAGTTATCGAAGAAAGAACAGAAAACGAGAATGGCCGCGTACTCCTCAAAAAGAAGTATGTCTACAACGATGCGGGACAACTTTTCCAAGTCATTGGCTACCCACAAAATCAAGAAAGCATCCTTGCTCAGTATGAATATGATGGGTTTGGGCGCCTGAGCAAGACTGAAAATGGCGTGGGTAGCACCGCTCAGATTTTTTATGACGATTTTTATATAAACGAATGGGGCCAAAAAGGACAAAAACGCATTTTGATTGATCCTCTGGGCAACTCCAGGGAAGAAATTTTTGATAATGAAGGCAATCTCGTCAAAACCTCCCAAAAAGATTCCTCTGGACAGCTTCTCAGCTGTGTGGAGACATCTTGCGACTTCTCAAGAAATAAAATATATGAACGAGCGGCAGTGATCGGAGCAACCGCTCTTGCAAAAAACTATGAAACCGAGTGGTCTTTCAATCAAAAAGACCAACTCGAATCAATCACGCTTGCTTTGGACACTCCAGAAGAATACTTTACCCGCTTTAAATACAATTCCGATGGAGAGCTAAAGGCTCAGTATCTCCCCGATTCCAAAGAGCCCATCTCATTTCGGTATAATAGTGACGGGAATGTAGAAAGCGTCTTTTACAAAGAGGGGCAAAAAGAAGTAGAGTTTGAGCTCTACTACGATCTCCATCAAAATCTCGCCAAGATTAAGAAAGACGATTTTCATTGGGTGGATTACAGATTCAACGCCCATGATCTGCTTGCCTGTGAAACAATCCAAGATGAGTTTGGGCCTTATCAGATCAATTGCACCTACGATGGGGAAGGGAAACTCCAAACTCTTCATTTTCCCGATCAGTCTTTCGTCGAATACAGCTATGAAGGCCCTTTCGTAAAAAGCGCCACCCGTTTTAGCGAAAAGAAAAAAGAGCTCTATACCTATGAAGTTGCATCCAGAGATCTTATGGGAAATATCCTGGAAGAAATTTTGCCGGGCGCGCTCGGTAAGAAAAAGCAACGGTGGGACAAAGCTGGAAGAAGAGTTGAAATAACGGCAGATCTATTTCAGACCCAAGTTCTAGACTACGATTCTCTTGATCTGCTCAAAAAAAAAGAAACCGCTTTAGGCCAAAAAAAGTACCCAACGGACTATGATTACAACGCCCTTCATCAGCTCATCTTTGAAAAAGGAGAGATAAAACATCAATATTCCTATGATTCGCTCGGCAATCGCCTTCAAAAAGATGCCTCAATCTATACAGTCAATGAGATAAACCAGCTCGTAGATACAGGTATAGCTTCATATACGTTTCTCCCCGGTGGCAATATAGCCACCAAAACAATCGACGCCCATACGTGGACCTACCAGAGCAATCCTCTTAATCAAATCGTCTCGATCGAAGACCCCGACCAGAACACGATTAGCTTTACCTACGACCTTACGGGCAAGCGTTTGAGTAAACGGATCGATGCCAAGGACAAAAAGGCAAAAACATTTCGTTTTTTTTACTTGGGTAATACTGAGATCGGCTGCCTCGATGAAGAGGGAGAGATCGTCGAACTAAAAATCCCAAGCGACCCAAATCATCCAGAGGCTCCCTGTATAGCCATTGAAATCAAACAAGAGATCTATGTGCCTTTACACGATCTGCAGGGAAATATCGCCCGCCTTTTCGATTACAAAACAGGTAAACTGATAGAAAACTACCGCTACTCTGCTTTTGGCGAGGAAGAAATCACCAATGAAATGGGGCTGAGAATTTCTGAATCAACCATCTCCAATCCCTGGAGATATCGCGGCAAAAGAGTCGATCAGGAAATAGGGCTCATCTATTTTGGAAAGCGTTACTACGATCCAGAAATCGGTAGATGGATCAGCCCCGATCCGATTGGTGCGATCGATGGGCCGAACCTTTACGCATTTGTGCACAATAATCCGATAAAATATGTCGATTATTTTGGACTTAGCTCAACGATTGATACAAACTGCGATTGCACCCAGCATCACCATCCTGGATGGCACTATGCAGATCGGGACTGTGTCTGCATTTGCGGAAGAAACGGCGCTCTAGTCAGGTATCCAGGCAAAATAGGCATCGAACTCGCGAGCATTCTTGGAGGCATTGGTCATGGCGTCGTAGATTTTATGATCAGTTCGCTCCACGATCTCCAAATGATGGCAGCCTATATCGGATCGGAAGAGCTGGAGATGAGTCTTCGCGAAAGAATGGGGATCATCGAAGCTGTCGAGCAATCCCAAGTGCATAGGATCGATGCAGTGGAAAGCCTGGTGATGGATCTGTTGTCCATTGACAGCTCGGACATGGATTACCAGTCTTTTCGCTCTAAGACTATTTTGGGCTTAGAGATTGGGTCCATGATCGCAGGAGGATATGGGCTTGTGAAGGGGGCGATTGGACTTGGACGGTTGGTTCGGGGAACAATTCGAGCATCTAGAGTAGTAAAATCAGTAGGAGAAATTGAATCATTTGTGAATAGAGGGACTTCTTTTGCGGGAAGCAAGCGAGCACCTTTTGAATATGCACCTTATCAAAAAATTCGCAATAAGTCAGCAATAATTAACGGGCGAGAATATTCTGGACATTCTCTAGACAGAATGCAAGATCGTGGCTTTATGCCGTCGTTCATTGAAAGTACATTGGAAACTGGGAGAGTAAGCCCTGCTGAATTTCCTGGAGAGCTAGAATATTATGATTCTATTAACAGGGTTAAAGTGATTGTTGGCAGAAATAGACAAATTGTTACTGTTATTCCGGGGAGGGGATGAGGCCTGATGAAAAATATAAGCGAATACGATCTGCGACAATTAAGATTAATGTATAATAATTTGATGTATTTTGAAAACAATCGGATCGAGTTGAGTTCTTTAGTTGGCAGTTTGGAATTTTTGTTTAGTGCTTTGGAATCAGTTGAGAATGAATGGGGAGAAAAATTTCTAAAGGCGATAACTACTTTAGAACATATAAACGCAATAGAAATCATCAAAGAAGCAGGAGAAGAAGTGCCTCAAATTGATAAGGATAAAGTAGATAAATTAATAAATATCGCTGTATCCAATTTGAAGATTCTCATAGAAAAAGAGCTGAATGATAATTCGATTCCACCTGAGTATTAATGGGATTGAATATGGATCAATTTGATAAATTGACTGAACAAAAAAATTATCTCTGTCCCTGTTGTGGGTTCTTGATTTTATCAGAAAGGAGTCATTAAATATTCGAAATTTGTCTCTTGTGCAATTGGGAACATGATGATGATTTCCCGATTGAGCAATTAAGAGATTTATGTGAAGTCAAATTCGTTGATTCTACTGTCTCTTTGTCAGGATTTGGTAAAAAACGTGGTGAATGGATGGAATGGAAAATTGTAAATCTAATAGGATTGCATTGCTACGTTGGAAGAGTAGGAACTTATCGCTGTATGGCTGCATCCAAAGGGTCTACCTAAATTTCCATCATGAAAAGAAATAGAGGAATATAAAGACGAGTGATCCTCAAAAAACCATCCTCCTCAGTTGTTAAAAATTCTCCTTGTTCTTAAGATGCGATGATACTTATACAGTAACTGAAAGCCCATGCAAACACTGCATAGCTATAGGCCTTTCAATGAGTAAATCGCTATGCACTCGGAGAGTCTTCCATGCTCCTTGAAAAGGAAATTCGGCTCTCTCAATCCATTCTTTGGCGCCTCCAAGAGAGCGCCTATAAACAATTCGGCTTAGACAGCTGGACGCGCAAAGGGGTCCCGCTCCATGTGACCTCCAACCGGCAAATCGCGCGCCAATATGCGCAGATCGCCCTAAACGCGCTCCAAAATTCCCCATCTCTCAACTTTTTGGAACTCGGCGGGGGATGCGGCAGGTTTGCCTATTTGTTTCTAGGAGAGTTGCTGGCTAAGACGAAAAAACCGGTCCGCTACTTTCTCACTGACTTGGCTGAAAAAAATGTGGTCTTTTGGAAAGAACATCCGCTCTTTCGTCCTTATCTCGATCAAGGACTTCTCCAACTGGCTGTTTACAACCCTCTGGATGGGCGTCTGCCAAGTTCTGCATCTGTTTTTGTCTTGGCAAATTACTTTTTTGACTCCATTGCGCAGGATCTATTCCAGATCAGAGAGGGGCAATTATTCGAGGGAAGGGTTACTTTGCACTCTAAAATGGGAAATATCGATGATCCAAATATCCTTGGATATGTCCAAGCTAAATATTGCTATCATCCCGTCTCTTTGCCCTATTACCATAAGCCTTCATGGGACGCGCTTCTCCAAGAATATCTCGAGGAATTTTCGAGAGCCACTTTTTTGTTGCCCGTGGGCGCTCTCCAAGTGTTTGAAAATCTTCCTTCTTTTCATCTGCTCGCAGCAGACAAGGGGTATTGTACAGCAGCTCAGATCAAAAACTGGCAAGATCCCGATTTGAATCTGCATGGAACGATCTCGTTTCCTGTAAATTTCCATCTCTTAGGCAAGTTTCTAAAAAATAGGGGAGGGGAAGCTCTCTTTTCGTCTCCTCCGAACCCTCTTTTATCGGTGGCTCTTTTTGCCTCTTGCCAAATGGATCCTACTCTTTGTCAGGCTTTTCAATCCGAGTCCTTCACGCCGATTCTCAAAGAACCGGAAGTCGATGCCCTGTTTTTTCCTCTTTGCAGGGAAGAGGCGCTCCGATTTTACGATCTTCCTGGAAAAGACGCCCCGCGCCTGGCAAATCTTTGCCAAACGCTTCCAAGCGCAGAGCGAAAGCCTGTTTTTCAACCGAAGGGCCGTGTTCTCCAAATCGGCCTGGCAAACAGCGGTTTTTTGGCGAAAAATCTAGAGGTTCTCTCGCTTGGCCAAGTCCGTTCTTGGCCGCTTCTAGATCAAATTTTTGATGAAATCTACTTCTTTGCTCCCACAACAAAAATTGCTCCGACCTCTCGTTCTCTCTTAGTGCAGGAAGGAAAAAAACTCCTCCAAGAAATCGACAAACAATTCCCGGAGCTCAAACAAATGGTCTATTCCGATGAGGAGATCGAAATCTTTTTCCAGAGTCCCAAAGCTTTTTCCACGTCCGCTCAATATATTCAATTTTTCTCGGATCTTCACGAGCGGAAACAAATCAACGGAGAGCAGAAGTCTGCAGCACTGATCCGCCTTGAAAAAGAAGGGCTAATCACATCTGCTGATCTACAGCAGGATTCATCCTTCTGCAAGGGAGAAGAAGTTTTCTCTCTTTTTCGAGAAGCGGTGCGTAGATGTCTTGAGGCGCATATGAAAGAGGGATCTTGTATTTTGGCCTATTTTCCTGGGATTGAGTCGCTCTATGAACGGGCAGCTCAGCGCAATCCCGGTCCTTCAGGATCGGGTCAAGCGAGCTCTCTGTCCATTCGCGGCAAGGAACTTGCCGCCCTTTACCGGAGCGGAGAATCTCCTTCCTTGCAGGAAGGAGTTCTTCAAGTCGAGGGGTTCGTAGCTGAAATCGTCGCGAACCCTTGGATCGAATATTCCGAAGAGTTTTGCCTTGAGACCCAGATGCTTTGCGCGAAGATTTCCGTTTTAGGAAGTTAGCTTTTCGATGAGGAAAACATTTGTCTCCCCTTGGGGTCCATGGATCTTCAGCTCTTGGTAGTCAAGAGAGGGATTTGTGATGATCTGATCAAAAAATTGAGGATCTTCATACTTTGAATCGCTTTCGTTAAGAAAGCAGAGAAGACGGCTCCCTTTCCTCATATGATTTTTCAAACACTCCTGGATGAGCGGTAAAAT
>JAZKAZ010000003.1:6984-8309 GCA_040388845.1 Chlamydiota bacterium
GTCTGGATTTCCACCTCTGTTTTGTCCAGGCGGTATTTTTCGATCATCCGCTCCTGTTGCATCAAAGAAATCTGCCCATTTTGCCTAAGCTGGCTAAGAAAGCGAGAGAGGTGATTGGGATGGAGTTGTCCAGCTTCTTCGCAGAACGTCTCGAGATCTTGATCTCCATAGACGATTTGAGTGATTTCTGGAATGGCATCCGAAAGAGATTTCAGGACTTTTTTTCCTTCCTGTAAAAGAAGGCTACCTGTTGCTACGGTCGTTTTTTTATATTCGACATCAGGCGCTGCTTCTTGGCAAAGGATGAGATCAAAAATTCCAAGGAGGTGCGGCGATGCCTTTTCGTCAAGGCGTGTGCAGTTTTTCGGAAGGAGTTCTTCGATTGCGGGATCCACTGCACAGACGATCAAAACTTCATCTGAGGGACGTAGAATCGTGGAGAGGTCATTTTTTTTGATGATTTGCTCCGCTTGCTTCTCTACAATAGTAACAGACGGAGAATTATGATTCACGAAGACCTTCGAGAGGAGCCTCTCCTTAAAAAAGACTCTGCGATCTTGATCAACGATGTATTCAAGCATCCGAAGACAAATCTTCTCATTTACCACTTTGAGCCCCACCCGTTCAAATCTCCCGAATTGAGAATGAAAGACTGCACAATTGAGTGCACCTCTGTCTCGGGAAAAGAGATCTACGTATTTGACAATTTCTTCCAAGACGAAGAAGCAAAGGAACTTCGCCAATTTTCCAAAACGGCCTCTTTCAGCAAGGGAGTTTTTGGGGATTATGAAGAAGGAGAGGGACGAAGACAATATGCCAATGCGATGGACAGCAAAGAAAGATGGCTCTTTTTCTCCAAACCGCCACAGACGATGAAGGAAATTTTCAAGTTCTTGTCTTTTCTTTCTCTCAAGCTCAATGCGCAAATCTCTACATTGCCCTGGGAACTATGCCATGAGACAACGAGTTTTACTGCTGTCTCGACCAATTTTGTGAAAGAGGTTCCTCCAGGCAGCATGAATGTTGGCAAACATTGGGATTATAAACCCGAAGAGGGACTCGCATTTGGCATCCCTGTCCTCCATGCAAAAGAAAAAAGCTACCACATCGGAAATTTTACCAATGGGGCCGCAGGCAAGCCCTGGATGGTCTCTCTCATTCTCTATTCAGCTGCCGAAAATTTCCAGCCTGAGTACGGGATGGGGACAGTCTTTTTCAAAGATGAAACCGAGATCGGCTTTCGGACCGACTGCAAAGATGCAAGACTTATCCTCTTCGAAGGGGATCTTCTCCACAGCCTCGAAGAATCGAGACTTCCCGCCGGA
>JAZKAZ010000004.1:0-6216 GCA_040388845.1 Chlamydiota bacterium
GAGAGCTCTGCAATCGGGCAAATCCTTCAATTTGCAAAACGTTTTGGAACTCTTACAAAAATCCATTTCATTCAACTCATCGATGCCAGCCCCTTTAGCAATGATTCCCGCGTGATTGAAGTGATCGATTTGTGGCATACGCAGACAGAATCTCCAGAACTTGCCAAATGGGCTAATTTTTATCTAGCCAAACGAGGTCTTCACCACCCGGAAAAAGTAGAAGATGACCTCGATCACCCCGATTTGACGCTCCGCTGTGCTGCGATCCTCACTTTAAAAAGATCACTTGCCAATCAATCTCTTGAATACGCCGCTTTAAATCGGACGATTGCCGCCAAAAAAATTGACCTTATGCTCAAGTCAAACCGAATCGATGAGATCAGCATGGGGCTTGATCTTTTAGGAGAAGAGGCCGAATCTGCCATCCGGGCCCTTTCGTTCCTCTCTCATGAATCTATTCTCGTCAAACGGGCATCTGCCCGCTGTATTGCAGGCCTGGCGAGCAAGGAGCTGGCGCGCCATGCGCCCCGCCTCATTGAAGAGCTCGAATCTGTCAGAGACAATGCTTTTCGCCTTTCTCTCCTCGATGCACTGGGGAAAATCGCAGATTCTACAACGGTGAAAGATATCCTTCTCGCAAGCGTCCATTTTCGCCCCAATGAGAGGCGGCGCACTGAGGAAATCATCGGACAGATGGGACTCAAAATTGTCCCCTTGCTGATTGCACTTGCAAAAGACATCGCATTGCCGGAAAGAGCCCGGATTTTAGCCGGTAAAATTCTGGGGCGTCTTGCGCTCCCGCAGCTCCAGGCAAATCTGATCGATATTCTCGACATTGAGATTGAGAGAGCCTATTTCTACTTCTACTTCGGCCATACGATCCAAAAACAATACCCGCTTTATGATCTCGAAATGCTCCAAAGCGCCCTTTTTACAGGCTATCAATCGGTCATCGACTTCATTCTCCACTTGCTGGGTGCCGCAGGCTCTCTCGAAGATCCTGAACATTTAGTCCGCGCCCTCCATAGCCGCAATGCAAAAATTCACTCCCATGCGGTAGAGAGCTTGGAAAAAACCTGCGATCTCCGCATCTTTCGGCTAATTGCTCCCCTCGTGGATGATCTTCCTTTAGAGGAAAAAATGAGAGCATGCCTTCTCTGGCAGGGCAATTATCCGAAATTGACTCTCTCTGAACTCTTAGACAAACTCGATCAATCCCCCTCGCTTTTCGATAAAATTGTAGCGATCCGCTTGAGATCCAAGCTCCGTATGCCCAATTGGCAGAGCCATTTGCGCGAGCAGATGAAACAATCGGATGAAACATTCCACCAAATCGCATATGAGTTATTAGAAACATGAAAAGCCTGATAGAAAAAGCCTTTTTTCTCAAAAAACTGCGTCTCTTCAGCGAACTCGATCTTGAGATTTTGCTTGCAATTGCAGAAAAACTCCATGAAGACGACTATGATGCGAATGAAAAAATTTTCACGCCCGGCCAAGTCGCCAATCGGATTTATTTCATTGAGCAGGGCGCCATCCAAATTCTCGATGAGCGGATGAAAGTTCTCTCAGAGCTAGGAGCTGCCGATTATTTTGGAGATGAATCTCTATTCAATGATCAGCCGAGGAGTTATGCAGCAATCTGCAAAACAGACGCCCTATTTTTTACATTATCCCGGAGCCATCTCCTATCGATCATCTCTGAGTGCCCATCGGTCGCAGTGGCTCTTCTCCAATCGTACTCCCAACAGCTCCCTTGCCGGCATAAAGGAGCTTTGTTTCCCTCATGAAAATCCGCACTCGGTTACTCCTTTTTCTTCTCCCCACTTTGATTGGAAGCATCGCTTTGGTATCAACGCTTCTAGCCTACAACTGGTATGGGGAAATCGTCGAAGGATTCCGCACCACGCTGAAATCGGCTGTTGTAAGCACTGCTGCACTCAGCCACAAAGGAGGAACCCCTCTTCAGGAATTGGCAGAAATCGAACAGGGCCTCCATTTGACGCGTCTCTATTTTATTGAGCTGGACTCTCCCTTGGGACGCGCCATCCCGCAAAGCGTACATACAACGCCTATTTATCAATCTGAAAATGGAAAGTTCATGACAGGGTATGCCCCAGTCCGCGATGAGAGCGGCCAGGTAATTGCTTTCATGGCAGCCGATATCAACGTCAACCTAATCGATCAGAAATTCCAAGAAACTCTCTTTCTCATCTTCGTCTGCGTCGGATTTACCTTATTTCTGATGGTGGCCACTCTTTTTCTGATTGCGAATAAAATTTCCCATCCCGTGCAAAAACTCAATAACTCCGCTTTGAGTTTGGCTGCGGGACAATATGGGGAGTCCATCCAAGTAAGCGGACCGAAAGAGATCGCAGAACTTGCTAATACGCTCAATACAATGAGCGAGTGCCTCTATGAAAACATCAATCGGCTGAAAGAAAATTCTCTGCTACGCGAGCGGATGTACGGCGAGTATGAATGCGCAATCCTTCTGCAGCACATGATGCTTCAGAAAAATATCGATGATTGCAGATCCGATGCAGTTGCTGTGAAATCGATCACCCTTTTTTCAGAGAGCCCGCGCGGGCTTCTTCTCGACTTTCCAAAAACGGAGAGTTCCGAGCTATTTCAGATCCATATGGCAGAAGCTGAAGAAGAGGGTTTTGAGGGAATGTATCAATTGCTCACACAATACAAACTCTCCAAAAAATCCCAAGCGCACACCTCCCTTCTTTTAGATAGATCGGCCTCAACGCTTCAGATCAAAGGACAGCTTCCCCTCTGCTGGTCGCTAGATGAAAAACGGTATTTATCGCCCAATCTAGGCGCATTGAAGGTGGAATCAGGAGATTTCTTTTTTCTTTTCAACCAAGGGTTGCTGAAATTCTTTAAGGAGCGGCAAAAAGTAGCAGATCTTTTGGCCAAAGTCCTGAAAGTTTTTGCCTCCGATGGATTTGAAACGACTTTTTCAATGATCCAGAAAGAGCTTGCCTTTGCAACCAAACGGAAAAACTTAGATGAAGACATCCATCTATTATGCTTTCAGGTTCTGAATCCTTAATAAAAATATTTTTAATATTCCCAAGAAACTTCAAAAGTTGGCCAAAATCACGACCACACCAAAGTATTTTTGCCGAGCAACAAGATCAACGATGAAAACGATATAATGATTTAACGATAAGAAAAAACATGATGCGGCTTCGCCGTATCGCCGCTTTGCGGCGAAGTAATATTTTTATCGTTAAATCGTTACATCGTTTTCATCGTTAATTTTGCTTCTAGGCTCTCTACTTTTAAGCAACGGCTTTAGGTGCTCCAATCGCTCGAAATTTGTCCCTCACTCGACTTCTCAATAATTGACCCAACACAGACTCTACTGCAAGAGTAGAGAGCACTGTAAAAAAGCCGATACACACAAAAAACTTGAAAACTTGGTCCACGCCAACATCGTGGCAAAAGTTTTTGGGCCGAGCGACAAAAAAAATGACAAAATCGCCAACGGCTGCAGGATGAAAGAAGAATATTTTTTTATCTTTTATCCTGCAGCCGTTGGCGATCCTGCCCGCGAAGCGGATCCTGTTTTTTTTCTAGATCTGAGCCTTACCGCCTTATCACTACCCGCTATTTTCACTTCTCTGTTATTCTCCTCCCCTCTCAGATAAAAAGGATTTTATATGCGCATTTCAAACTCTCCTTCTCTATCTACAATCTCAATTTTCCAAGAAGGCGCTCCTTCATCTTGGAAGAAGTTTACTGAAATTATCACTGCGGTCGCCTTGGCAGCGATTTCTTATTTTGTCCTAGGCTGGATCGGATTGATTGGAGCTCTAGCTATCTATGGCATTGCGAAACTTTTAACCAAAGCTCCAGACACAAAACCGCTTAAAGCGCCTTTTTTTGTATCACAACAAAATTATTCAGGAAATCTGTTGACGGGAGAACTTCTCGTCCTAAACAAAGCTCTACTACAGGAACACCCACCTCAATTTACCAATCACAATAAGGCGCACGCCTACGCCGAATTGACTGCAGGAAGAGGGCTTGTGGAAAACGAGATCCGGGTTGAAAAATTCAGCGCCCCGAGATCCTTTGAAAAAATTCGAAAAACACCTCTTTTTTCAGGAGACGCTCCTGTTGTTTTAGCCCAGCCGGGAACTTTTTTTTATCCTCCGGGCGAGCATCACTGGACGGCTAATTTTGGAGATCAAAATGTCTTTTTTGGATGCCTCGGCCCCCTTTTAGCTCAAGATGAACAACAAGTCCTGGAACATCCGGCCTTAAGTCATTTTTATTCTCTGATCAAAAAAAATGAGCAGCATATGAATATACGGCCATTTGTCCATTTGTCTGCGAGCGGCGATGCTCTCCTCATAGAAGGGGCAAAAAGATATGGAGAACTGGATACCTCGACCCCAATTGAGGGGCTTGGCAATATCTATGGCAATCATTTTGCAAGAGCCTCGGAAGCGCAGATCAATCAGGCTTTGCTCCGATTTGAGCAGATCCAAGAAAGTAAACTTTTCGTCTTCTGCGCGCCAAATATTTCTGCCAATTTAGAAGGGCAGCCTTACCAAGAGGACACTTTAAGAGAGCTATTCTTAAGTGCTTTTACCGCCTTTAAAGCAATTGGACATAAAGATCCAAATGCCATCATCCACACGGGAAATTGGGGATGCGGGGCTTTTGGTAACGATCCCAAAACAGTGGCTCTCCTTCAGCTTGCAGCCGCGCATTTTTCAGGAATTCGCAGGTTAGAGTATTATCCGCTCGGCCACGCTCCTGCGCTTGCTTCCGCGCAAGGACTTTTGGCTCAAATCCAACAAAACAATCCGGCGATGACAGTAGAGGGATTTTTGCACCACCTGACCTTAAACGCGGCTCAATATGGGCTTCGGTACGGCCGAGGCAATGGAACGTGATTATCTATAAATTTTGATGGGAAAATAGGTGACTGTAAATCCAATCCCTACTAAAGCGATCGTTAAGACAGTTGCCGCCACACACTTCCCTGCTTTGTAACAACGATTCAAGGGAGAACGGAGAGAATAGCATTTCCCCACTGCAATCAACGCCCCGATTGGAAGAACGATTTGAGGAATTGTCTTATCCATTGCACAAACGATCCCAGATAACGCTCCCCAAGCAAATTCTCCGATTGAATAGCAAGGAAAACATCTCATCTCTTTCCAGGGAGCCTCGCACAGCCCTTTTCGAAACTTCTGTCGATTTTCCCGCATTTTGAGATCGCGAAATGTTTTGGAAAGTCCGCTCTTGATCTGAGCTGCAGACGGCTGTCCGATCGTTCTGATTTCTATTCCTCCAGGAGAAGACTTCACGTGGCTCAGTCCAAGAGAATTATTAAGCTTCGTCATCATCCACCTTTTTTTGCTAAAAAAGGAGACAACGTAACAGATACTTTTTTTTTGAATCAACCCGAAAAATTCATGGATTTGATATAACCTCGGGAACAGCCCCCAAAAACCTCCAAGGCACACTCATGTTAAACATTGCGATCATCTGCGGAGGGCCATCTCGAGAACGAGGCATTTCCTTAAATTCCGCTCGAAGCTTTTTGGATCATACAAGCTCTTTAGACCTTTGTCTGACAGTGTTCTATGTAAATCCAAAAGGAGCTTATTACCAACTGACGCCGGGGCAACTTTATTCCAATACTCCGTCTGATTTTGACTTCAAGCTCGCCCAAAATGCAACTCCGCTCAATGAAACATCGTTGATTGCACGTCTTTTAGGGGTAGATCTCGTTTTTCCCCTTATCCACGGAACTTACGGAGAAGACGGAGCTCTGCAGCAATTTTTAGAAACCCATAGGATTCCCTTTGTTGGCGCCTCCAGCCGCGTCTGCCGCACCATTTTCAATAAATATCTGGCTCGAAAAATGTTGATGGAAAACGGCTTTCAAACGCTGCCTAGTATGGCAGTGATCTCGAAAGAGGCATCGATTGCCTCGTTTTGGAAACAGCATGGGTTAAAACAGGCAATTGTCAAACCCACAGAGTCAGGATCGAGCATTGGAGTCACTTCTGTGAAGTCAATTGAGGCAGCACAGAGTGCGATTGCGCTTTTATGGGAACAGGGTTTTCGCGAGATTTTGATCGAGCCCTACTGCGAAGATGCCGAATTTACGATCTGCGTGCTCGAGAGCCATGAGGGATTTCCACAGGCGCTGATTCCTTTGGAAATCGATATCGGAAA
>JAZKAZ010000004.1:6226-8259 GCA_040388845.1 Chlamydiota bacterium
AATACAAGCGGCGCCATCTTTGATTATCGAAGAAAATATCTTCCCTCTGAACAAACGCGCTACCATTGCCCTCCCCGCTTCAAAGAGGAGACCATTGGAGAAATTCAGAAAGAGGCAGAGCGCCTCTTTAAAGCAGCGGGTTTGCGCGATTTTGTCCGGATCGATGGATGGGTTTCCAAAGAAGGCGTCATCCGCTTTTCCGATTTAAATCCCATCAGCGGGATGGAACAAAATAGCTTTCTCTTCCAACAAGCTGCTGCAATCGGCTTCTCTCATACAGAGATGATCGAATACATCTTAGCGGGCGCTTTGCAGCGCTTTGGAAAATCAAAACTGACGCGAAGGTTTTCTGGCAGTGAACAAAAACGGGAACCGGTCTATATCCTCATGGGTGGAGATACTTCAGAGCGGCAGGTCTCTTTGATGAGCGGAACCAATGTGTGGCTCAAATTATTGCAGGGGAGTAAATACGCCCCTATCCCATTTTTACTAACCGGTGAAGAAATATGGGAACTCCCTTACGCCTTTGCGCTCCACCATACGGTGGAGGAAGTGAAAGAACACTGCCAAAAGGGCCAAAAGTGGTTGAATCAAATTCTTCCCTGGGTTCAAGTCATTCGAAAAAATCTCGGATTAACGCCTCTTTCTTTGCCAGAGCATCCCCAACAGATGACTCTTCCTACCTGGATTGAAAAAGTAAAAAAAACAGATGCTTTTGTTTTTCTTGGACTTCATGGAGGGCAAGGAGAGGATGGAACATTGCAAAAAGAGCTCGAGACTCAAGGGATTTCCTTCAATGGCTCTGGATCGATTGCCTCCCAATTATGTATGGATAAGCATAAAACGGCTCTATGCATCGAGGCACTCCAAGATCCACTCATTTTGGCCATGCCTCAAATTTCGTTCATTGCCTCATCTCTATTTAATAAAAGTCTCAAAGAATTGAACCAATTCTGGACCCGCGCTGCATTGCATTTCGGCACGGACACGTTGATTGTAAAGCCGCAATGCGATGGCTGCTCTACCGGCGTCGTCTGCCTTCATAACGGCCTCGATCTTTTCCGCTACATCGAGTGCCTTTGCAAAACCTTAAGGCAAGCGCCGATCGGAACATTTAAAGATCAGAGCTCCCCCATTGAAATGCCGCTTTCCGCTGCACACCCATTTTTGCTAGAGCCTTTCATTCAAACAGATCAAATTCAAATTTTTGAGACAGAGATCTCCCGAAAAATCGTGACCGGCTGGTGCGAAATGACCATAGCCGTTTTGGAAACTGAAGGGCGCTATTTAGCGCTGAATCCCAGCATGACAGTGGCCGCAGCCCAAGTCCTTTCCGTGGAGGAAAAATTTCAGGGAGGAACAGGGATCAACATTACCCCTCCTCCAGATTCGATTCTTTCTACAGAGACGCTTGCTCAAGTGCAGAGAGGCTCTTGCCTGGTTGCCAAGGCACTTGGCATCCAAGGTTATGCCCGCCTCGATCTATTTGTCGAATGCAGCTCGGGAAAAATCCGAGTGATCGAAGCAAATACACTGCCTGCGCTCACCCCGTCAACCGTTTTTTATCATCAGGCTCTGAGCTTATTGCCGCCTCTTTTTCCAAAAGATCTTTTAGCAAAGATCATTGAAGGCGCAAAATGCCCTGTAGTTAAATTTTTCCCAGCAATATTAAAATAATAAGAATGATCAATACTAAAGTCAATCCGCCAGATGGTCCGTATCCCCATCCTCGGCTATAAGGCCATCGTGGAATAGCGCCGATCAATAACAAAATCAAAAGAACAATAAGAATTGTGCTAAGCATTTATTCTTTCCTTTCAAAAAATAACTTTAACTGAATCCAATGCACACCCGCATGGAACTCCATATATTTTTCTTAATTATAGATATTTTAGTTTTTGTAAATAAAAACTTGAACGGGCAGCTCAGCGCAATCTCGGTCCTTCAGGGCACAGGGCCCAAGCGAGCTATCTCTTCATTCGCGGCAAGGAACTTGGCCATCCCCCTTACCGGAGCGGAGAATCTCCTTCCTT
>JAZKAZ010000005.1:0-8968 GCA_040388845.1 Chlamydiota bacterium
TCATCGTCTGCATCACGGAAGGAGTTCCTGTGCGGGACATGCTGGAAGTGAAGCGGGTGATGAATGCATCGAAGACCTCCCGATTGATTGGACCCAATTGCCCAGGCCTAATCACACCTGGCGAGTGCAAGATTGGGATTATGCCGGGCTATATCCACAAACGAGGCAAGGTGGGGATTGTTTCGAGATCGGGGACATTGACATATGAAGCAGTGTGGCAGACCACTGCGCTCGGGCTGGGCCAGTCTACTTGTGTTGGGATTGGAGGCGATCCTCTGAATGGGACCAACTTCATCGATGTATTGCAGCTTTTTCAAAACGATCCGGAGACGGAGGCGATTTTATTGATTGGAGAAATCGGGGGCGATGCAGAGGAGATGGCAGCTGAGTGGGCAAGGAAGCATTGCACAAAGCCAATTGCCGTATTTATCGCAGGGGCAACTGCGCCTCCAGGAAAAAGAATGGGCCATGCGGGCGCAATCATTTCGGGAGGAATGGGGACGGCTGCGCAAAAATATGAGGCATTTCAAAAAGCGAATGCTATAATCACCAGGAGTCCGGCCGAGATGGGGCAGGCAGTTCAAAAAGCGATGCAAGGCAAGAGATAACATCTATGCTCGAATTTCCGGGACCCATTCCCTTGAGGATCCACCCCTATTTTTGGATTTTTGCAGCGCTGATCGGCTGGCTCAATAGCGGAACTCTTTTGGGGATGTTTGTTTGGATCGGGATCATTTTGGTCTCGGTGATCTTTCATGAGTTGGGTCATGCCTTGACCGCAGTCTCTTTCAAGCAGCGGGCCCAAATCCAACTCATCGCAATGTGAGGTCTCACTTATTTTGAGGGGCCAAAGCTGAAATTCTGGCAGCAGTTTCTGATTACTTTAAATGGCCCTTTATTTGGTTTTTTTCTTTATTTGGGTGCGACATGGCTGCTCACGGTTGATTTCTCAAAATGGCCATTAGTGTATGGTATTTTAAGGGCCACGCAGCTCGCAAATCTTTTTTGGACAGTGGTTAATCTCCTTCCTGTTTTGCCCCTTGACGGAGGGCAATTGCTCCGGATTTTGCTGGAGGCAAGCTTTGGCGTGAAAGGATTCAAGGCCTCTCTTCTGATTGGGGCAATTGTTGCAGCTCTTCTTTCTTTTTATTTTTTTCTGACCCAAGGGTTTCTTTTGGGCGCCTTTTTCTTTCTCTTTGCCTTCCAGAGTTTTGATTCCTGGCGCAAAAGTAGAGCTGCGAGCTCCTCGGATCGAGAAGAGTCCAACAAACAGATGTTGGTCGATGCGGAAAATGCGCTCGCAATGGGCAAGAAAGAAGAGACAAAGCGCCTCCTTGAAGCGCTGAAAGAAAAAGCTAAAGGGGGGCTCCTCGAGCATGCAGCCTCTCAATATCTTGCCTTTTTAGCTCTGAAGGAAGGGCACTCAAAAGAGGCTTTTGATCTTCTTTTCCCGATTCAAGAATATTTGGCAGAAGATTCGCTCTGCCTTCTCCATAAATTGGCAGCGGATTTGAAAAACTATCCTTTAGTCAGAGAGTTATCTGCTAAGTGCTATCAATTTGCGCCAAGCCAAGAAATGGCGCTCCAAAATGCGAGGGCCTTTGCCCACGAGAATCTGCCAAAGCCCGCAGGGGGCTGGCTGCAGACGGCCTATGGCTATGGAGGGCTTAATTTGGGAAAAATTTTGAATGAGGAGGAATTCCAAGGGTTGAAAAACAATGCTGAATTTCTAGAATTTATAGAGGGACTCGAATGAAACGTTTTCCTATCTATTCCGTAATCTGCCACAAACTTGGGATTTATCTTCTTGGAATGATTTTTTTAACCGGTTGTTTCAGTAAGTCGGATCCCTCTAGCAATGAACAGGCGATCGTTTCTGCCCCTCGAGTCCGTAAAGACAACCAAAAAATTGCAAATCTCCAAAAAAAACTAGAGCTTGCGCTCCAAATAGAAAAGAGGGCAAAGAGCGAAGTGGAGCGGCTGGACCTGGAAATTCATCAGGCAGAACTTGCGCTCATCCGCAAATGCGTAGACGAATATCAAAAACAAATTACCGATCCTAAAAAATTTCACTATTTGGCTCATCTAGAGGCCTCTGGTTTATTTACCAAGGAAAGAGAAACTCTCCATAAAATCATCCAAGATGGCCCTTCTTCCTCCTCATTTGAGGCGCAAATGGAATTAGACAGGATTCTTCGGATGATCACAGAAATCGGCGACAATACCCGAAGATAGAGATCTTCATACCCTACCAAAGAGTTGTCAATTTATAATATGTTTATATCTGTATATTGTTGTTTAGTTGATTGCTTTTGTTTTTTTAGTTATAATAAAGTCGGTAATTATAATGATATTATAATAAAATAATAAAAAGGTAATAGGGTTATTATGAGCATGCAACCATTAGGGGCTACCCCTCTATCTCAAGTAAATTTTCATACTGAAAAAATTAGATCGAGTGCTCTAGATGGTCGTTTTGTCCATATCCGCAATGGGATTCATGGAAAATTTAATTTTGAACAAGATAAAAAAAATATCGATATAGATGTCAGGCAAGCGGTAATCGGTTTTTTAAAAGAGATTGAAATTTGGGAAGAAGAAGCCAAGGAAAAAATTTCTAAAGGCACTTTATCCAAGCAAGCAGAAAGAGGAGAGAAGCTAAAAAAATACGTATTCAATCTAAAAAATGAACTTTATCCGCAGGCTCTATGCTGTCAAATTCAAAAGGCAACACAAATTTTTAAGAAATTCAAAATTGATCTTTGTATGCGATTGAATGCGGTAAGTGAAGATGTTGATAAATTAAACGAAGAAATTAATAACTTTAAGCATTCTGTATATGTTTTTTTAGAAAATAAAGTCTTAGATTTTATTACTACAGGGGTAAATAGTCGATTGCTTGAGCGCTTAGATCGGTCCATGCTCCAACAGTTCCGAGAGATGCTCGGAGAGGATTCTCGCGAAGAATTGGACAAGGTCTTAGATCTCATAGAAAAATTGAGCGAAGGAGATATCCACTTTGCGGAGGGAGCTGTTGAAATCCCTGCATCTTTCGAAACGAGAGTCAAAAGTTTTCATGATCAGTCTCCAGAAATGTTCAATGGAAAAGCGACAATTGAAATGGAAAATCTGGGAACGGAAGCTCGCGAATTAGATATGCTCCTTAAAAAAGGAAACCGGTTAGAGGAATCTGCCAAAGAATGGGAAGAGATCCAACATGCAGCTGGAATTGTAAAGAAATTAAAATGCAATATTTTACAATACCAAAAAGACGCAAAGAAAGAACTTCAAGATCTTCGAGGTTCTTATCGAAGAAAAGAAAAATTAGAAAAAGCGGAAGGATTGCTGGGAAAATTTGAAGGGATCAAAATTCTTTTAAATGAGCTTAAAAATCACTATCCAGTGCTTGAAAGATTTTCAGGAATTCAATGGGGAGTTGAGGATCATCATTTGGAAAGATCTTTGGAATTAGATATTGGAATTTGCAAAATGCACATTGAAAAATTTAAGCAAAGAGCAAAAGTCCATAAGCAGCTAAGGCGGCCTAATCCCAATCTCGAGCATCGAGATTTACGACTTTTAGATAAAGCCGTGAGAGGAGGGTATTATCGAAAAGAATCGATCTCTGAGGTGCGAGCGATTGTACTAGAGCAGGCAAAAAAAGAAGAGTATTACAGGCCAATTGTATCCCAGCTGAAGGGTAAGCCGGAATTAAGAGCAAGATTGGGGCTTCAACGTATTCCAAAGCCCATTCGGAAAAAGAGCGGCCGCGAGATCATTTGCCAAACCTTCGCAGCCTTTCTCCATTTTCTTCAAACCCTGCTTTACTTTACTTACCGCCCAGGACAGATGACTTGGACCATTCCAAGAGGCAGCTTCTTAAGCCTCAGTTCAATTTGATTGTGTAGTAGCGTTGAAAGTTCTGATAGCGGGCCACTAAAACAAGATGTTTTTTATCGCCCAAGTCTTTCAAGGCTTGCTCGAAGTCAGCCGTGTTCCTTATTGGCCTTAAGGTTTGATTATTCCGGCTCACTGCAACTGCTGTGATCAAATAATAGGGGCGGATGCCTGCCATCGCAGCAGGGGAGCCGGGTTTGACCTTAGCAACGAGCGCGCCGCTTACCTCTGGAGCCAATCCTAGCTTTGCTGAAGTTTCGGGGGTGAGGTTTTCTAGCTCCAGTCCCAATTTTTGGATGATTTCCCCACTTCCCATCTCTCCTTCGCTCTGAGAGCCGAGGGTGATCCGGATCACTTGGGACTTATTGTCGCGCAAGATGCGCAAGGAAACTTCTTTCCCTGGATTCATCATGGCAATTTCATTGCGGAAGTGATTCACATTTTTGACAGGTTTATCGTTGTACTGCAAAATGACGTCCCCTTGTTGCAATCCCCCTTTTGCAGCGGGAGAGTCTTTGAGAACATCTGAAACCAGAATCCCTTCTTGTTTCTCAAGTCCAAGAGCATCGCAAAGCTCCTTATCGACCGGCTGCAAGACAATTCCTAAGTATGCCCGTTTGACAGTTCCTTTCTCTCGGATTTGATCGATCACGTTCTGGGTCATTTTGCTCGGGATGGCAAGGCCGATTCCCATGTAGCCGCCGCTGCGCGAATAGATCGCAGTATTGACGCCGATCACTTCTCCTTCAATATTGAGAAGCGGACCGCCGGAATTGCCCGGATTGATTGCCGCATCAGTCTGGATGAAATCCTCATAGGGAGCAATCCCCATATTTTGACGCCCCTTGGCGCTGACGACGCCGACTGTGAGGGTAGCTTCCAACCCAAAAGGATTGCCAATGGCAACCACCCATTCTCCGACTTTCATCTTCTCCGAATCGCCAAAGCTTAAAAAAGGAAGGTTTTTTTCATTGATCTTGATTACGGAAAGATCTGTTCTCGAATCGGCCCCTTTCACAGTGGCAGGATACTCCCGCCCATCATTGAGAACCACAGTGATTTCCGAGGCATCTTTGATCACATGGTTATTCGTGACAATGTAGCCGTCTGCAGTGACTAGGAAGCCCGACCCGCCCGACAACTGAGGCTGTGCTTGAGGCGCCTGGCCGTAAGGATCAAAAAATCTGCGGAAAAAGTCATCCGCAAACGGATCGGATTGAGAACTGGATTGGCTCTGCACCTTGATAAAGACTGTTGCAGGCATGGCTTTTTCAGCAATTTGAGTGAAGGCTTGCGAGGTCTTTTCAAGCAAGCTTGCGCCGGCATCGGCTTGATTGGATTTATTAATAAAACCGGAGCTGGTGAGAGCCAAAGCGCCGATCAAAGCGATGATCAATCCCTTCTGCGGAAACATAGTACTCCCTCTGAAAAGTTGTAGAGTGCCGATTGTACTGAAAAAAATTCAAAATTTCAAGAATTTGAAGTGGTAGATATGAAAATGCCGGTAGGGGACGGCTGCAAATCTCTCTGCTGTTGTGCGATCGTTGAATTAGGAGGATTTTGGCATGGCCAAAATCCCCATTATCCCCAGGTAAAACCTTTGGCTATAGGAGAGCGCAGAGCGATTTATTTATTTCCGCAATAGACTGTTTTTTTCTTTTGAAACTGATTCAGTACGATTTTCCTTTTTTTCGGCCGCCTCTTCTTTGATTGCGAAAGGGTCAGAGCGAAGAATTGAAAGAATTAAACCTTCTACTCTTAAAAGAAAGTCAACTTTTTCTTTCTCTTCTTTAGTGACGGCGGTAAGAATCGAAAGAGAGGAATCTCGATCTTCGGGTTGCTGAATTCCATCCACCCCTGCAAAATTGATCCCTTTGAAAGGGCCAAATGTGATAACCAACTGACTTAAGAGCGATTCACAACTCTCTTTTAAAGGAATCTCTCTGTTCGATGCAAACTCTTGAAGTTTCAGTTTCAGAACTGTGGAATTAACTTTCTCGGCACTGATATCCAATGAATTATTTGCATCAATTAATCCTTTCACGGTTGTCGATTGATCAACTATTTGTTGCCAATATCTAATGGATCCATCTTTTCTACTTTGTTCAGTCTCTTGTTTTAATAAATCAATTTCATTGTCTGAGATAAGACTGCTCAATGTATTATAAATAGGATTATTGAGCTCTGGTAGTATTCTTGTTGCCATATTTTACTCTTTTTTGTGGGTTATGCGGTGGTCCTAAGCATGTAATGCTCAGATCTAAAAAAAACAGGATCCGCTTCGCGGGCAGGATCGTCGAGGCGCTGGCAGGATAAAGGATAAAAAAGCATTTTTCTTTCATCCTGCCCGCGAAGCGGATCCTGTTTAAAACTATCTTCACTCTCAGCCTTACAGGTTTATCACTACCGGTTATGCTGTGTTTGTCTTTTCTTCGGGACTCTAGTACCCAGCCATCAAAATTTTTATGGTTGGGTACTAGGTTTTTTCGGCAAATTCTTCGCCCGGGAGAATTTTCAGCAACGAGGGTAATTTTGTGAGTAATAAATCCCAATTTTGCGAGTCAATTATTGAAATATTTGAAGGTTTTTTCAATGGCTCTAAATCATCTAACAGCAAAGATAAATCATACCTAAGCAGCTTAAATGGTATTTTATCCAAGGATTTTATAGTTCTAAGGGCTTCAGAACAAGCTCTAAGAGTAGTTGTGAAATTTTGATAGTTTTTGTTTTTTGTAATTAGATCGGGAATTTCTGTTTTATCCAACCAGTCTAGTTGTTCATTGACAGAGTTCCCAATGGAGGAAATCGCTGATAGATGGCTCTTTTCGACAGTGGATTCGAAATAATTTTTCAAGATCTCCGGATTCACAACCGTTGCAATCGATGCAGCCTGAGGGGCAGAATCGGTGATATGGCTTAGTGAAATATTCGCTTTTATTTTAAAGAGCATTTTTGCAAATTCGATAGTTTTTTCTGTGGAATTGAAAACGATTTTTTCAATATTTTCTTCGTTTTGGCCTGGGCGAGCATAAGCAACTGATAAATTGGCGCTCTGAGATCCTCGATAGAAATGAAGAGAAATTTTTGTGATATTTGCGATTGTAATGTGTTTATTATTCATTTCCGCAATCGGGAAAAGGGGATCAGAGGAAAAATTGATTCGAGGTTCTGAATAGACAGGATTTAATCGGGGCATAAGATTTCCTTTTTTTTATTTTAAGCGCTCGGCGGCTGCGCTCAAGCGGTTTTTAGTTTTAATTATAATAATCAGGAATTTGAGTTTTCTTTTCTTCGCGAATCCACTTTTTTTCATCATTTTGGGCAAGCTTCGGCTCTATTGAGAGGATGAAGTCAGATAACTCGTTCAATTTGCGGAAGAACAAAGCCAAATCATCAGAATAGCTCAGGATCGTTTAACAGCAATGATATTTGGCTCTTGAGTAGCCCAAATTCTAATTCATCGGCACTGTTTGCGTATTCAAGCGCTATTTTGCAGGCTTGAAAAGTATTTTCAAAGTTTATGAAATTTTGATTGGTTGTAAGGATCTTAGGGAGTCTCGTTCGTTCCAGCCATGCTGCTACCTCGGCGATTTGCTTTTTGATAGGCTCGATAGATGGAGTTGTTTTAGAGACGACATAGTAATCGTCCAAAATGGGTGAATTTACAGGTACTCTCGAGGCGTCCATGGCTCTAGAGAAACTTTCTGGCCGCGGCAACAGATGTGACGTCCATTTTTCCAATTTTAAAATTAATAAGGCCAAATTCTTAGAATCATTTGTGGAAATAGTAGTATTTCCCTTTAATATATCTAGGTCGGTCAACAATAAAGCTATTGCAAGTAGATTTTTTGTATCATTGAGGGGTTGTGGTTCTTTACGGGCTGTAACAAACTTTCCAAGGCGATGCTTTAAGTTTATATATTTTTCATTTTTTTCAATAGAATCTAGGAATTTTGTTTTACACAGCCAGCTCAAATCTTTCGCAATGAGTTCACGAAAGCAGTCCATTGGAGTTACATCAGTTATATGACTGAGGACAATTTTTGCATTAAATTTGAAAAGAATTTTTGTAAATGCATTTACGTCATTGATCGTAGTATTCAAGTTAAAAGTGATTTTTTCAACTTCTTCTCTTCCCCTTTGGGAAAGATATGCAATGGATAAATTTTTAGTCTGAATCCCTCTTGCATTGAAATGGAAAAAAACTTTTTGGATACCCTGCAAGGCAATCTTGTTTGTATTTGTCTGCACAAGAGGCGGCTCCTCAGAAAAAAGAATTTGAGGCTCAATCACAGGACGAGGGAAAATGGACACCGATGCCATAAATTTTTTCCTTATTTTTTCTTCAAGCGATGGGAAGCACACTCAGCTGGATTTTGAGTTTTTTTTGTTCTTTTTTTAGAAGCTCATCGCCCAAGAAAGTGGCGACAATCCCTTTTTCTAAATGGATATGCTGTTTCACAGCATTTGCAACCTCTGCTTTCGTTGCAGTCAGGATCTTTTTGCGGAAAGCTTCTCTAAGCTGGAGTGTGCGCCCGGCCCGCAGCCAGGAATAAGCGATCATCGCTCGTCCGCCCGGAGGGACAGGGGAGTCTAAGGTTTGGATGACGCCAAGCTTTGCCTCTTCAAGTTCTCTCTCATCAAATGCGCCGGTCCCGATTTTTTCAATGGCCATATGGAATGCTGCGATTGATTGAACCAGATGGGGGTCTCGGAAGGCATAGAAATGAAAATTGCCAGAGCTTGGCGAGTAATTGGCGCCGCTTCCATAAGCGCCTCCTTTTTCTCTGATTTCTTTATGCAGGATCAAATTTTCCAAGAGTTCTGTCGCAATGAGGAGTAGGGGCGACGATTCATCTCGGTAGGCCACCGTTCGGATCCCGTAGGAGGTGAAGGCAACGGGAGAGGCAATTACCCGCGCCTGAGATTCGGGTTTAGGGAAGGAGTAGGCACCCTTCCACGGAGTAAAGGTGTGGCTGGGCAATTCCTTTTCAAGTCCGTAAAATTTTTGGGTTTTCAAATGGTCGAAATGAGAGGCGTCGCAAGAGAGGACTAGATGGGGTTTAGGGAC
>JAZKAZ010000005.1:8978-10261 GCA_040388845.1 Chlamydiota bacterium
ATTTAATCTGCTGAAGCGCATTTAAAAAATGGTCATCGAAGTTTTGCGTCCAAGAGAGGACTGCTTTGTAATAGGGGAGTCCCGTCCATTGATTTGAGATAAAGGAAGCTTTTGAAAAGCCGGAAAGAGAGGTTTGGACGGCATAATTCATAGAGCTTTTCGTCAGGCGGTTTTGGAGCTCGGTTGCATGCTGCATCAGCCACTCGCGGATTCTTTCCCGATCGGTCAAGTCGATGCTTGAAATAAAATCGATAAAGAGCTGGAAGAGCTTGGGACTATTGCGGTAAAGGGCTTTTCCTCGGAGCGAAAATGTGGGTCTTGCGATATCGGGATCTGCCTGAGTTAGATGAAGAGCCAAAGAGGCGTCAAATCCTCCGATATAGGCTTGCTGGTAGGCGAGAGTTTCTGCATAGGTTCTCCCTCCGCAACCAAGCTCCGACAGAAGCCGTGTAAATAAAGAGAGGAGAGGCAAATCTTTTGCAGGGATCTCCGGAAGATCGAAAACGAGATCTGCATAGAGAATTTGATTGGTAAAGCAGTCATGATGGAAAACTGTGAGATTTTTTTCTTTCGACTCCACAAGGGGGAAATCTCGCGCGTGAGGCGGCACGTCGCGGAGCGTCACTTTAGGCAGGCATTCGAGCGATTGGCGCTCTGCTGCTTCCTGATAGGCTTCAAGATCTCTCGTTTGGATGAGGATTTGCTCTTCGTCAGATGGAGTCAGGCGGGCCCGAATGGCTTTGAGGCGGCTTGTCTCTTCTTCCCGCTCCTCTTTTTCCAATTTTGGATCTGGGGTCATCGTCAATTGAACGAAATGGGGATTATCGATCAGATATTTGCGAAGGAGGTTGGGGAGGTAATCGGGATTTTTAATCCGGTTCCGGAGTTCATCGAACAAGCTGTGGATCAAAAGGGCGTCTTCAGGATTGGATCCATGCTGCTTGATCAAGGCTGCTCGCATAAAAAGGGACAATCCAAAGGGGACTCCTTCGGCGCCAATTTCCGTCCGTTGAAATTCAAGCTGGTGGATAGAGGCTTCGATTTCTTCAGGCGGGATGGGCTGATCCACAAATTCCTGCAAAGCTGCAAAAAGAACTTTTTTCAGCGCCTCTGCATTTGAGTTTTCACATCCCTTGCAAACAATGGTCCAAGGGATTTCGCTCATTTCTACATCGATAGAGGATTCGACCTGGGTGCAGAGTCCTGACTTCAGAAGGGCAAGCGTCAGCGGAGAGGCATCTGTATCGGTGAGGATGCTTTCTAAAAGGCAGAGTGCAAAGATT
>JAZKAZ010000005.1:10271-14835 GCA_040388845.1 Chlamydiota bacterium
AAATGGGGGCTGTCAGCCAAGCAAAGGCCACTTGCGTCTTCCCGTCTAGTGACTCGCCCTGGGCAATTGGATAGCGATCCTGAGCTACGATCTGTGCCTTGAAACGGGGCTGCAGGGGAATGGGAGAGATCTGCGGAATTTTTTGGACTCCTTTGAGGGCCCTTTCCAGAATGAAGTCGAGGTGTTTTGCCAAAGGCAGATTCCCGTAAAAAAAGAAAAGGCAGCGGGAAGGGTGATAAAAAAGCTGGTGGAACTCAATGAGCTCCTCGTACTTCAAACTAGGAATGTCTTTCGGATCTCCGCCAGAGTTGTGGGAATAGGGAAGATCGGGCATAAGCCGTTTAGAAATGGCCTCACCAAGCCGCGATTCAATGGAGCTCATAGCTCCCTTCATCTCATTGTAAACCACCCCTTGAAATTGAAGAGGCCCCTTCGGGTTTTTGGGATCTACAAATTCCAGCCGGTGCCCTTCTTGCAAGAAACTCAAATGTTTGAGCTCCGGATGAAAGACAGCATCGAGGTAAACATCCAAGAGATTGTAAAAATCTTTTTCCACTTGAGAGCTTGCCGGATAGCAGGTGAAGTCTTGGCCAGTCAATGCATTCATATAAGTATTTAAGCTGCGCCGAGTCATTGCAAAAAACGGATCTTTGATTGGAAACTTGCGCGAGCCGCAAAGGGCAATATGCTCGAGAATATGAGCCACCCCATTAGAGCTGGAAGGAAGCGTTTGCAAGGATAGGCAAAAGAGATTTTCGGGATCAGTATTTGCAATATGCATCACGCGGGCGCCCGTTGGCTCATGCGTCAATTCAATGAGCGTACTTTGAAGCTCTTCAAGCGGAAGATATTGGGTGATGACAAATCCATGATAGGTCTGTCCAACAGCACTTAGGGAAGTTTGCATTGAGCCTCATATAAAGCTCGTTATAGTAAGGCAATAGGGATTTTTGAGGGAACGAAATTGAATGAGACAGACTTAGGGATTCTTCTGGATTGTTAGCTATATGAGGCGGTATTCGAGTTTTTGTTTGTAACAAGCTCATTTTTTTTCAGCGCAGAGGGAAGCACTAAGATAACCGCAGAGAGCGCTGAGGCGAGAGAGGCTCTCGCGCTCTCCGCCAGACAGAGGCCCCAATGCTTTCCTAGCGTTTTTTTCGTTTCTGAGAGATGCGCATGCATTCTCTGGCCATGTAGTTGCATTCGCCGAGCAGGAGCAATAGGTGGTTTTTATCTCGGATCAGAATCTGGGGTTTGCATTTTTTCTTTGCATCTGAGCAGAGCTTGTCCCAGGCGAGATCGACTTTTTTCTGTAGGGATCTATAAGCATCCCATTGGGCTTTTTTATTGGATGCCGTCATTTTTTTCCCAACTCGCTTGCTCTTTGTTTTCTTGCGAGCTACGGTTTTACGCTTTACGGGTTTACGGGCTTTTTTTGGTTTCGTTTTTTTAGTTGCGCGCTTAGGCATGGATCCTCCTGCCGGGATATTTGTTTATCTAAAACTCATTATACAAGTATTTTTTATTATTGTTTATAAAATATTAATTTTTTTTATAAGTTGGTAATAATCAGTGTTGTTTTTGTCATATAATGATTAAATTTCTGCGATCTTCTGGATTAAAAGTGTTTCTCTCACCTTTAGTTCATCGAGTTCGATCCGATCCATTTGGACTTGAGCCACCAACATGCTATATTGCGGGTCGCTTGCAGGGATATCGTTGATGAAATCCTTCATCATCCGAATCCGTTTTTCCAAAAGGTTTTGTTCGGCTTGATTCACATCGAACTCTTTTTGGAAAAGAGCTTTTCTGCTTGTCGTGTCGGAGACAAAGGCTTGGCAAGCAGCTGGGTTAGAAAAATTGGGTGTATTTTCTTTTTTTTCAAATGGGTACATAGAGTCCACGTTCAAGTCTCTATCGTTATTGTATTTTTTAATTATTAAAAAAGAAATGTATTTTGAATTAAATCTTTTAATTAGATTGGGTAGAATGAATTAAATCTGTTTGGAAATTTCTCTGTTCAGAAAATTAGTGTTCCCGTAGTCTTCTTATACCCCAATCGGCCACAAGTTTGGGGAATGAGTTCGTTTAAACTACATACATGGAGATATCTATGCGAAAACTGATTTCACTATTTGCTTTGTCAATGTGCTGCTTCGTCGCATCCGCTGCCTACGCTGAAGAAGTGACAACTTCTGTTGAAGCTGAGCAAACAGCTCAAGATGATAGCGTTACAAAAAATGACGCAAAACTTTTCAAGAAAGAAAAAGAAGAGAGCAGCAGCGGCTGCCCATGCGGCACCAAACCGAAGAACTAAGGTTCTAGGAATTAGCTCCCCCTGAACGGAGGAGTTTTTCGTCTAAATTAACTCCAAGTCAGATTGGATGCCGACTGATATTCAGTCACTCGCGTCTCGAAAAAGTTTTTCTCTTTGCCGAGATCGATTGTCTCGCTCATCCAGGGAAATGGGTTTTTCGAGCGATAGATCGCCTTTAAGCCAATCCTTTCCAGTCTTCGGTCGGCGACATGCTGCACATAGTCGCGGAACATCGGCGCAGTCAGCCCTAGGATGCCGCGGGGCAGACAGTCTTCTGCATATTGGATCTCCAGCTCGACTGCTTGGCGGATCCTTTCTATGATATGCGCCTGGAATGTGGGCGACCAGAGATCTGGATTTTCCTCTTTGATCCCATTGATCAAATCGATCCCGAAGTTTAGGTGGACCGTCTCATCGCGCAAGATGTATTGGAATTGCTCTCCAATGCCAATCATTTTATTTTGGCGCAAAAAGGAGAGAATCATTGCAAAGCCACTATAGAAAAAGATCCCTTCCATAATGATGTAATAGCCAATCACATTTTCCAGAAATTTCTGCGCGCCTTCCGAAGTGGTCGTCGTGAAGTTTGGATCCAGGACTTCCTGAGTGAGCTCCATTTCAAACTGGTCTTTGTTATGAATGGAGTTGATTTCGTTATACATATTGAAGATCTCGCCGTGATCCAACGTGAGCGATTCGACGATGTAGAGGAAAGCGTGGGTATGAATTGCCTCCTCAAATGATTGGCGCAAAAGAAATTGACGGGCCTCCGGATTGGTCACATGGCGGAAGATCGCAAGCACGATGTTATTGCCGACGAGGCTCTCTGCTGTTGAGAAGAAGCCGAGGTTTCGCATAATGACGCGCCGCTCGTCTGTGCTCAAGAGATCCGATTTCCAAAGCTCAATGTCTTTGCCCATAGGGACTTCATTGGGCATCCAATGGTTGGCGCACCCATTGAGGTAGTGCTCCCAAGCCCATTTGTATTTCAAGGGCATCAGTTGATTCACATCAACGGCGTGGCAGTTGATCAGCCTTTTTTCGGCGACCTTGACTCGTTTCGCAGCAGCAGGCTCTTTCTTTTTAATCATTGGTTTCTCTCTTATTGGCAGCTTTCACACGCCTCGCCGAGCGTGCATGCTTTGGGTTTTTCAGGTTCTCTATCTACGACAATGTTGCTGGAGGCCGATTTGTTTTTCATCCAACGGGGCTGTAGGCCTCGTTTGTTGATGTCGATCGATGATTTTTCGATCTGGGTTGCGCTGAGGGAGCGGAGATAATAATGGGTTTTCAGCCCTTTTTCCCAGCCAAGCATATACATTTGGTGGAGTTTTTTTCCGCTTGGCTCTGCCAGATACAGGTTGAGAGACTGACCCATATCGATCCATTTCTGCCGGCGGGCTGCGCACTCGATCACCCACTCGGGTTCAATTTCAAATGCATTGAGAAAGAGATTTTTGACATCTGCAGGAACGCGATCGATTTCGCGGATCGATCCATCAAAATACTTGAGATCGTCAATCATTTCATCATCCCAAAGATTGAGCTCTTTTAGTTTTTCGACGAGATGAGGATTTACGACGGTAAATTCCCCCGATAGATTCGATTTCACAAACAAGTGCTTGTAAATTGGCTCGTTAGAAGGAATTACACCCGTGATGTTTGCAATGGTAGCTGTCGGCGCAATAGCCATGGTATTGGAGTTGCGCATCCCATACTTTTTGATGGCAGCTCGAACAGGCGCCCAGTTCATGTGGGAACATCTGTCGATATCGACTTTAACGCCCCGCTCTTTTTCCAAAAGATCGACCGTGTCGAGCGGCAGATAGCCTCGGTCCCATTTGGAGCCTTTATAGGTCGAGTAAGAGCCCCTTTCTTGGGCAAGTTCCGCAGAGCCGAGAATCGCATAGTAGGAGATCATCTCCATACTCTTATCTGCAAATTCGACTGCCGCATGGCTTGCATAGCTAATATCTTGGATATAAAGGGCATCTTGAAAGCCCATAAATCCAAGTCCGATCGGACGGTGGCGCAAATTTGATGTTTTTGCCTCAATCGTCGGATAGAAATTGATATCGATGACATTGTCGAGCATCCGAATTGCGCTCCGAACCGTGGCGGCAAGCCGCTTTTCATCCAAGCCCTTTGCGCTGACATGCTTGGCCAAATTGACCGAACCGAGATTGCAGACAGCCGTTTCTTCCTCGGAGCTATTGAGGAGGATTTCCGTGCAGAGGTTGGAGGAAT
>JAZKAZ010000005.1:14845-17880 GCA_040388845.1 Chlamydiota bacterium
ACGACACCCACGTGATCCTGCGGCGAGCGGATATTCGAGGGATCTTTGAAGGTGATCCAAGGATGCCCCGTTTCAAAAAGCATACTCAGCATTTTGCGCCAGAGCTGGAGCGCCTCAATTCTCTTGTGGAGTTTGAGTCTTCCTTCATCTGCTCGTTTTTCATATTCCATATATCGCTTTTCAAAAGCGCTCCCGTACAGATCATGCAGATCGGGAACGTCATTCGGGCTGAAAAGCGTCCAAGAGCCATTTTCACGCACCCGTTTCATGAAGAGATCGGGGATCCAGTTGGCCGTATTCATGTCGTGGGTGCGGCGTCTTTCATCGCCGGTATTTTTTCGGAGCTCTAAAAAATCCTCGATGTCGAGATGCCACGTCTCGAGATAGGCGCACATGGCCCCTTTCCTTTTTCCCCCATTGTGGGCAAGGCCTGAAGTGGTCATATAGGACTCATCTCCCTCAACTTCCAAGTCATAGACGAAAGGAGTTGTTGCAATCGATGTCCGGCTTATCACGCGGCTAAAGATGCAGTTATTCAGCGTCAGCCAATTGAATTTTGAAACGGGTTTGCAGCCGATTCTTTCAGCCAATTCAGGAATTGCTGGAATCCGGATATCATAGCAATCCGTTGGATTTTTAAATTCTGCAAGCGAGCCGTCGGATCTGCGCCCGGTGTGCCCATTTTTTCTTCTCCGTAATTTCCCTGCAGTCGGTACTCCAAGACGGAGCATCTGGTAGCGGAGTCCCTCTGCGAGAGATCTCGAAGTATTGCAGAAGGTGATTTCTTTGCCGCGCGAGACATTTCCATCCGTTTCGAGAAGACCTTGGATCAGGGCCAAAGTCAATTTTCTGGGTAGGTGAGACAAGCGGGGGGAGATGTGTTTGCGATGCTTTGCATCGTAAATATCGCTCTCATCAAAGGGAAGGGTGGGAGCTCCGCTACCGACAATCCGGCCTGAGGTCGCATCCCGGACGGCGCCTCTGCCAGACGCCCAGTGGATTTGAACGTAAGAGTCGCCTCTTCCCGTTTCCCAAGTGTGAATGCCCCGTTCTTTGAGATAGCCTCGGACAAATTCGAGATGAGTGTCATTTTGCGGGTTGCCCGAAACGCCCCACTGAAAGCCCTCTTTGGAAAGATGTCCGTCGCCAAGCAAAATTCCATAGATGTGGGCGTCATCTTCTGTCAGCTCGGAAACTTGTACGACTTCTTGAGGGATCACTTGTGCGATATAATCCCCTTTTTGGAGTTGTCCCGCTTCGATCCACTCCCGTTTGATTTTCCCTTTTTCCAAGGCCGAGAGGGTCCGCGCATTGGATTGCTCCATAGGCACTCCTCGGATTGCATAGAAGGGATGTCCTGCTGTCACTGCAATTTTTTCCAAAGAGTGTTTCACATTGAGAGAGATCATGGGATCTTGCTGATTATAAGCGAATTTCTCCGTCACTTCCCGGTAGGTGCCGCTGATGCCTAGGACAAGATCTCCAATCTGAATTTCTGAAATTGGTTTCGCTCCCTGATTGGTATGTACCAGCGTATCGGGGGAAAAGCATTGATTGACTGCTACAGCGGTATCATTTGCCACTTTCAAGAAGGGGATCACGCCTTGCGAGGTGCCATTTGTCCCTTTGATGCGGGCGCCGGTGGCTCTCACATTGGTCCAGTCATTTCCAATTCCACCCGCCCATTTGGAGAGCTGTGCATCATCTGCAACTACTTTGAAAATATGGTGGAGATCATCCTTCACAGTAGAGAGATAGCAGGAACTCAGCTGGGAGTGGAGAGTGCCTGAATTGAAGAGGGTAGGGGTGCTTGAAGTAAAATAGAATTCAGAGAGAATGTTATAGAATTCAATGGCCCGTTTGTTTTTCTGCTCCCCTTCTTTGAGGGAGAGGCCCATAGCGACCCGCATCCAGAAAATCTGGGGTGTCTCTAACCGTCTTTGGTCATGGTGGATGAAATAACGGTCGTAGAGTGTCTGCAGCCCTAAGTAGCCGAAGAGATCATCTCTGCCGAGGTCCATCGCAGCTGCGAGCTCATCCAAATCAAAATCGAGAAGAAGAGGCGAGATGCGCTCGAGGGCAATTCCTTCCTTGATATATCTTTTGAAATATTGGCGGTGGGCTTTCGGAAGCGTTGAGTCGGAGGCGGGAAGACCCATCGTTTCGCGATAGAGGACATCGAGTAAAAGGCGGGAGGCTACTTGGGAATAGCTAGGCTCTTTTTCGATTTTCGATTTGGCAGCGAAGATGTTGGCCAAATCCACTTCATTATCTTTCATTCCAATATAATACTGGGCAATCGCAGATTCGAGCAGCTCGCTGAGAGAGACCGATTTTTCAAGCCCTCTACAAGCATAGGCAAGCTTGCTGCGGAGCATCGCTTCTGTGAGATTCATTTTGCCGCTATCGCTGGTTGCGATTTCAAACTGGCGCACAGGGACGCTTTCATCGATGGCCGAGAGGATGGGTTGGTGCCGCTCTTCTTTTTGCGCTTTTTCTGCTCGGTATAAAATATAATTTTTTGCGACGTCGAAGTATTTCTCACTCATCAGTTCCCGCTCGATCCGATCTTCGATCATCTCGATGTAGAGTTGGTCGCCCTTGGCTGCCAAATCGGACATTTCCCCTACAATTTTTTGCGTGAGCAAATTGACTGCGCCCACGACCTCGTCAGGGGTCTGTTCTTCGATTTTACGCGCTCTTCGAAAAGCCCTTTCGATCGAGGAGGCGATTTTCATGGGATTGAAGCGGGCAGGCGTCGTTTTGTCGCTTCGATAGATCTTCAGGTTGAGGGGAGATCCTTCTCGTTTTGATTTCCTGCTGTCTCGATAAATAATATAATCGCGGGCAACATCGTGATGTCCGTTTTTCATGAGGGTGACTTCGACGACGTCCTGAATTCCCTCAACGGTAAGACATGCTCCTTTTGAGGCGAGATGGAGAACCTGTTTTACAACCGTATCGGTCATTTGCTGAATGGTCTGCAGCAGATCGGCGCTGACCAGGCGCCGCACCGCATCGGCGAAGCGCGCGAC
>JAZKAZ010000005.1:17890-22382 GCA_040388845.1 Chlamydiota bacterium
CGGCTTCGATGGCGATGAGGATCCTCTCTCTTCGAAACGGCACTAAGGTCCCGTTCCGTTTGACCACTGTATACTGGGTCTCTTTGGAAGAGGGGTTTTTTTTGGCTCCGCCCGATTTGGTCGGCATGGGTTCGTCTAAAAAGGAGGCTGTGGTCTCTTGAATGGAAGTTTTTTTCATAAATTCGCCCTTAAATACAAAAAAACCTTTTTCGGGTCTTTTTTAATGCTTAATATGTTTTTGATTTTCCGGGCTCCTTCTACCAGATCTGGTAGATATTCACGCCCTATACACACTATATATTGTAGTTGTGAGTTTCCAGTCCAGTAAAAAATGGATCTCTATTTTATCCGTTCAAACTGAGGAGGATCAATCGTTTTATCTTTCATCCCCAGAGTATTTTTGGTACAGTAAGGCTATATGAAACGCGTATATCTAGTCCCCAATATTATTACAGCTTTCGGCCTTGCCTGCGGTCTTTTCGTGATTTTTAAGATCAATATGCTGGAGCCGGGCAGCGGCGACTATGAGGTGGTGAAAACATCTGCGATTTTATTGCTCGTGGCGGGACTTGCAGATTTTGTCGATGGAGCGTTAGCCCGGGCCATTCATGCGGAAAGTGAATTTGGGTTTGTGTTCGACACATTGGCAGACGCGATTACTTTTGGGGTAGCTCCCTCCGTCCTCCTTCTAAAAACCCTCTCTTTAGAGCAGGGGACTTTTATTTCTTTCTTTAGCGCAACGGGGGCGATGGTTTACTCTCTTTGCGGCGTGCTCCGGCTTGTTCGTTTCAATGTGAAAACGACCGAGGCGAAGGGAAATGTGGAAATGCAGGCCGCGCAAAAAAAACATTTCACAGGTCTGCCCATTCCAGCAGCAGCTGCCGCCGCTGTTTCTGCAAACCTCTTTTTTCTTTCTCCCTTCATCCGCCAATGGGTGGATCTTTCGAAAGGGGATCGGGCCATCGGCCTTGCGTGTTTGATGATTGTGCTTGGGTATCTCATGGTTTGCAGATGGAAATTTCCAAGCCTCAAAGTGCTTCACTTCCGCATTCCGTCGTTCCATCTCGCCTTTTTGACCGTTGTCATGGCTGTATTCGTCCTCTACGGAATTCTCTACTTTTTCGCAGAAATCTTAGCGCTCCTCTCATGGAGCTATGTGGTTTTAGCAATTGTTTTAGCAATGATTCGATTGATCGCGGGCAAAAAATCAAAGACCTTGGAAGAATTCGAGCCCGAGCCGGACGAATTCGAAAATAATTAGGATTCCATAAGGACGGGAAGTCCTTTGGTGGGGCATGGGGCAAAGCCCCATTCTGCCTTCGCATGAATAGAGGAACACAATGGAATTATCAATTTTAGCGCTTGGATGCATGGTCTTTGGCTTTGTCGGGCTTTGGATCTGGATGCAGAAAAGAGAGAAAGTAGCGCAGCATCAAATGCATGAAGCGTTTAAAGCTCTCTCTTTTGAGGTGATGGAAAAGAGCGGGCGCACCTTTCTCAATTTAGCGACCACCTCCCTGGAAAAATACCAGGAAGGGGCCAAGGCCGACCTCGAAAACCGGCAAAAGGCAATCGACGCCTCTCTGCAGCCCTTGAAAGAATCGATGAAAGCACTCGATCAGCATCAAAGGGAATTAGAAAAGCGGCGGGAAGGTGCTTACGCCTCCCTTTCCAAACAGATTGAGGGAATGGTCCTTTCCGAGAAAGATTTGCGCCAAGAGACGGCTCGCCTCGTACAGGCGCTCCGCTCTCCGCAAATGAGAGGTTCATGGGGACAAGTCCATTTACGGAGGGTCGTCGAGCTTGCCGGATTGATCAACCAGTGCGATTTTTATGAGCAGAAAACACTCGAGACCGACGGAAAAATTCTTCGCCCCGATCTCATCGTCCGCTTGCCTGGCCAAAGGCAAATCGCAATCGATGCAAAAACCCCTCTCGATGCCTACCTCGATGCAACTGATGCAGGCGACGATCACCGCAGATTGATCAAACTCCAAGACCATGCGTCCGCTGTGCGCAAACACATCAAGGATCTGTCCAATAAAGAGTACTGGAAGCAATTTGACCCCGCGCCCGAATATGTGATTCTTTTTCTCCCCGCCGAGGCGTTCTTTAGCGCAGCTCTCCAGGCAGATCCCACCTTAATCGAAGTGGGCGCAGATCAAAATATCATCGTGGCAACGCCTACCACTCTCATCGCTATCCTCCGAGCGGTTGCCCACGGCTGGAAACAGGAGAGCCTCTCGAAGAGCGCAAGAGAAATTGCCCGCCTAGGCCAAGAATTATACGATCGAGTGGGAACTCTCTGCGAATACTGGAATAAAGTGGGTAAATCACTCAATACCGCAGTCGAGTCCTACAATCAAAGCGTGGCATCCCTTGAGTCCCGTGTCTTAGTCAGCGCCCGCAAGCTGAAAGAAAACGGCGCCAGCCTCAAAGAGCTCCCTGCAATGGAAGAGATCGATAAATTAGCCAAGGTGATTCAGGCGCCTGAAGGGGAATCTGAGGGCTTTGCCCTCAAACCCAGCAAAGGATGAATCCTTTGCAAACCTGGTTTTTTAAACTAGGATTGAAGAACTCCTTCCTGCAAGGAAGGAGTTTCTCCGCTCCGGTAAAGGGGATGGCCAAGTTCCTTGCCGCGAATGGAGAGATACCTCGCTTGGGCCCATGGGCCCTGAAGGACCGGGATTGCGTTGAGCTGCCCGTTCAAAAGGACGGTCCTTTTGCTTAAGTTTGAGGTAACGCATCGATTAAGACTGCGCAGAGAGATCTCGTTCAGTTTGGCCAATGTAGGAATATTGGGCAATGAGAGTTACGAGTTCCATTGGCAGCGGCGTTGATTCCAAAAAAATCGGGAAAAGTTCTTGGAGAAATTTTTGAGATGCCACTTGTTTTGTTTTGAGTGCGCAATCAATCAATTTTTGGCTGGCTGCATCCAGAGGAAGAGATCCCACTGCTGCTTCAAAATCAACAAGTAATTCGACCAGAGGTGTGAAACCTTTCTTGGCTGCGAGAAAGAGAGCTGTAGAACCCATTTGGAGGGGGGTCCATCGACCTGGGACTTGGAGTGTAGAGAAATTTAAATCAGCATTTAATTGAATGAGATTTAGAATGCTTTTCCTGCCGATGATTATTTCCATCCGATCTGTGCGACTTTCGCTCATAAGAGTGAAGCGGACTACAGGTGTTTGCCCGAGCTGATTTCCATAATTAAGGGCATGTGGGTAATTTTTTAAAATGTGATTGACTAGTTCCTGGTTGTTTGTAGTAAATGCTGCGTCTAATATATTGCAAATATATAAAGGGTCGAAATCGTTTTTTAAATCCTTACACAAGATGTCAAATTGTTCAGGAGTTGTTCCTTTAATTGAATCTATCAAATGAAACATTTTAGGATTATATAGATTATCGCATGTCAGATAACGTTCGCAAGGGCGGACTTTTGTAATAGGGGCCATTTTTGTCTCTCTTTTTTGTTATGATTTTTAATTTTGATGTATATTTTACAGGAGAAGAGTTTTGCCTTCAAACCCAAAGGATGAATTCTTTGCAAATCTTTTAAAAAACTAGGATTCAAAAGGACTGGTCCTTTTGCTTAAGTTTGAGGTAACGCCTCGATTAAGACTGCGTAGAGAGATCTCGTTCAGTTTGGCCAATGTAGGAATATTGGGCAATGAGAGTTACGAGTTCTATTGGCAGCGGTGTTGATTCCAAAAATGTCGGGCAAAGTTCTTGGAGAAATTTTTGAGATGCCACTTGTTTTGTTTTGATTGCATTATCGACTACTACCTGGGCTTCTTGACTGAGTTGACGTTGCGGTGCTATTTCAGCTCCGCAATCGACCAGCAGCTGGACAACGGATTTCCATTTTCTTTCAGCTGTGAGAGAGAGGACTGTGGGATCCGGCCAAAAGCCCCAACCTGAGGAGAAATTTAGGTCAGCTTTTAACTCAATGAGAATCTTGATAGTTTTGAAAGCTTTCTTTTCTGTCCGCCCAAAAGTAGAACGAATTACAGGTGTTTCTCCCCGGGAATTTCCATAATTAAGAAGGTATGGATATTTGCCTAAAACATGTTCAATTAATACTGAACTGCCCTCAAGAAGTATCCGATCCAGTAAAGTTTGACGAATTCGTGGCTCGTAATCAAAGTTGGGATCATCACTTGAAAGATATTTTTTACAAAGTTTATCAAAGTCTTCAGGAGTTGTTTTTTCACTGATGGAATCTATCAAATAATCCATGTAAATATTATGTGGTTGTCCGTCAGTCAAGGGGGGTTGTCTTGAGCAATGTGGGCAAGCACGAACTTTTGTGAGAGGAGTCATTTTTTGTCTCGAATTTTGGTAGTGATAAATCTGTAAGGCTGAGAGTGAAGATAGTTTTAAACAGGATCTGCTTCGCGGGCAGGATAAAGGATAAAAAAGCATTCTTCTTTCATCCTGCCGGCGCCTCGACGATCCTGCCCGCGAAGCGGATCCTGTTTTTTTCTAG
>JAZKAZ010000006.1:0-1034 GCA_040388845.1 Chlamydiota bacterium
CTCCAAAGTCAAAAAACGCCCACCTTTCTAACTCTTTTTACGATCACAAATCATCACCCTTGGATTCACCCCCCTCCACAAGCCCAAGGCAATCCTTATTTTGGCACCTTTTCCTACACAGATTGGGCTCTCCAACTTTTCATAGAAGACTTAAGAGAAAAAAAACTTCTCGAAAAAAGCATCCTTTTTATTTTTGGCGATCATGGCCAAGAGCTATCTGACCGCGACCCCTATTTTGAAATCAATCGTCATTTGTATCAGGAAAATGTGCATGTCCCTCTTTTGATTTACGCAGAAGGGAGGGTCAAACAGCCGAAACAAATCGATACCGTCTCCTCGCAAATCGATTTACTTCCGACGCTCCTCGATCTCCTCCAAATTCCAGGACCGCACCACTCCCTTGGGAAAAGCCTTCTCCGCCCCTCTAACGCCCCTATTTTTTTTGATCATCCATTCAATGAAGCGATCTTAGGCTGCCGTCAAGGCGATTGGAAATTGCTCCTGCAAGAGAGCGGAGATGAGCTCTATGATTTGAGGAAAGATCCTGGGGAAAAAAAGAATCTCATTTTGGAAAATCCTGAGACAGCCCAAGAGTTAAAGCGGCAAATCATTGAATTTAAGGAAATTGTAGATGAGCTCTATGAAAATCGCTCTTTTTCTGAAAAGATTGTGGAGAAAGCGTCGAAAGGACTCCATCTCGACTTTTCCCATTCTCTTCAAATGACAGATGTCTTCCTCGAAAAAACCGCCCTCAGCCACCCCGACCTTGCAAGTCTTACTTTGGCCCATTGCCTTTTAATTACAGATGCCGGCATCGCCTCTCTTTTGAAACACTGTCCGCGAATCGAAAAACTCAATCTCGAAGGACTCGATGAGATCACAGGCGAGGGTTGGGGAGACGCCCCTCAGCTGATGCATCTCAAAGCGATCCACTGCCCCCGCTTTTCTGGAGAGCCCATGGCAAAATGGGTCAAAAATCTCCCTTCGCTCACGATCCTTGAATTGGGATCCGCAACTCTTTCGGACAAAGATCT
>JAZKAZ010000006.1:1044-6077 GCA_040388845.1 Chlamydiota bacterium
AGTTTACTGGAGGTCAATTCCTACCTCATCAATCTAATCATAGAAAATTGCCCCCAAATTGGAGACTCTTCAATCTCTGCGATCCAAGGAAGGGTTTTGAATCGCGCGTTTTTCTCCGGATGCCCCCGTATCACAGACCAAGGCATCCAATACTTAAACCAGCTTCCCTTAAATCTATGTATGATTCAAAATTGCCCCGGAGTCACTTTAGCAAAACTCAATCGCGTAAAATCAGGGCACGTTTTTTATTTGTAAATTTGGATGATCATGGATGACCTAGCCCTCAAAGAGCTTCAGAAATACGAGACTCTCTGGAGATCTTTTCCCGAATATCGGAAAGATAGCCCTGCTGATGACTTCACTCCCCTCTTTCTCGCTCATTTTCAAGACCGAATTAGAAAAGGCGATGCGATCATCGATTTTGGCTGCGGCACCGGTAGGTCTGCAAAGTTTTTAATGGACCTGGAAATACATTTGGTGGATCTCTGTGAAAATTCCCTGGATCCGGATATTTTTTTGCTCACTGTTGGATCAAAACCTTCTTTGCATTTTATCCAAGGGTGTCTCTGGGATTTGCCGGCCTCTCTAAAAGCTGCTGATTGGATCCTCTGTTTTGACACGCTCGAACATCTTCCCGAGGAGACAATAGACGCATCTCTTGCAGAAATAGCCTCGCGCATGAAAAGAGGCGGACTGCTTAGTATTACACTTTGCGAGGATGTTTTCGGCAGACTCATTGGACAAAGACTTCATTTGACTGTAAAGCCTGCTCATTTTTGGAAAGAGTACATTCTTCGCTACTTTTGCATCGAGAAGGAGTTTTTCGGCAATGACAACACTTTGATTTTGGCGCTTACGCCGCTCTAGATAAAGAAAAGGCGGTTTTACATCGCTATAGCCTACAAACTCTCCATGATGTCTTTCACTTCAATCAACTCAATCGGGGCACTCAAATCTATGCACTGAATTATTTATCTGAAATTGCTTTTCAATAAAATCATTACCTGGTATCGGGTTAAATACAGGTATTTTAAATGCACTTCAATTTCTTTCGCCTCATTGCAAAACCCATTTTGTTCATTTTTCTCATTCTTAAACTTACCTCTGGTTATTCCGAAGAAGTAAAGCTCTCTTCTCCCCCCTCTGAATTGCCCGTCTCAGTAAATATTTCTTTATATTTATGGAATCTCCTTGACTTCAGCGAAAAAAATGAGAATTTTCGGGCTGAATTTTATTTAGAAAGCACATGGAAAGATAGTCGTTTGGCATTTCAAGGAAAAGATGAATTCTTGACTTTTACAGATGATGGAGCCGTGAAAAAACTAGAAGAAATCTGGTGGCCAGCATTTGATTTCATCAATGGGATAGACCTAAGCTACACCAATCGAATCCTAACAATCCATCCAGATGGAACTGTGGAATATTCAATCAAGGTTCTTGGTACATTTTTCACGAAAATGAATCTACGGAAATTTCCTTTTGATGAACAATTTCTGTTAATTAAAATTGAATCTTCTTTTTGGGACTCAAATATTTTACAATTCAAAGCTACACCAGAAGAGATGGGGGCTATTAATATTGAAGATTTTGATGGACTCCACTTGGTAGGGATCTCAGCTATTGTAAAGGATGTAACATTTTCTTTCACGAAGCATGCCTTTTCTGATTTCACTTCAATTATCCAAATAAAACGAAGTCCTTCCTTCTTTATTTATCAAACAATCATTCCCCTGATGATTGTTTTTATAATTACCTGCTGTACGTTCTTTTTGGATGTGGCTGAACTCATTTCTAGGTTGACTTTATTACAGGGATGCGTTCTGATTGCTGTCGCAACTAAATTCTCAGTTAACAATAGCTTACCTGAAGTCGATTATTTTACTGGAGTTGATTACATATTCTTCCTTTTTTACTTATGCTGCCTGATCGCATCTTTTATGAGCGTCGTAAATTATCACCTTTGGAAGAAAAAAAATCCTCTTGGCAAAAGCATCAATGAAAAAGCATTCTGGATATTTTTTATACTATTTATCACTCTATTAGTTATCTTCTTTTTCCTAATGAAACGATAATTGTTTATAAGCGAGTGCAATATCAGAACTATTATATTAGTCATTTCTTTTTATATATTTACTCTTGAGGGAGTGAATATCCCCGAAACGGAAGGCTGGTTTACAGGGCCTTTATTGTCTGCAACCTCTGTATCCGTTCCCGCTGGAGACTATGATATTGAACCCTATATTTTTGCTACTGCACAAACTGGAATTTACAATTCCAATTGGGAAATAATTAAGGAAGAGACGATCTGGAAAAATCTTTTTCAGCCGACATTGGAGTTTGGTATTACTTCTTGGATGGATTTTGAATTCAATCCAGCTCTTTTTTACAACTATACAAAAGGAGCGGCTAAGTGGACTGTCGGAGACATGCCCATTGGTTTGAATATTCAGCTCTATCATAGATCACCAGAAAATTCCACAGAATGGGATACCTCCTTTCTTCTCTATCTCAAAGAGCTTGTGCCTTTAGGGAAATATCAAAATCTTGAAATGAAAAAAAAAGGAACTGATCTCGGAGGGGAGGGCTCTTGGCAAACGTTATTTGGCATAGCTTGGGGAAATCTTTTTTATTTAGGAGGAGCCCATTTTCTCAATACGATTTTTTCGATCCAATATACACTTCCAGCCCCTGTGCATGTCAAAGGACTGAATTCTTACGGAGGCGGTGCAGGAACTAGAGGGAAAGTCTACCCAGCTCAAAATTTTCTAGCCGATGTCGCGTTTGAGCTCAGCCTCAGTCAAAACTGGGTTTTTGCTATGGACATTGTGGGCACTTGGTCTACTCGCACCCGTTTCAAAGGAAAAACCTTGGAACAAAATACTCTGGGCTCGGCAGTTCAATATAGCCTAGCGCCAGCTATTGAATATAATTGGGGGCCGGGCATTGGCCTCATTGCAGGCGCCTGGTTTACTGTAGCCGGCCGCAATTCTACCCAATTTACCTCAGGCGTAATCGCTTTCAATTACTATCATTAGATTTTTCATGCATTAAATAATCTGTAAAACTAAAATGCTCGCACCTTAAAAGAAGCGCAAAAAATCTCGAAATGACAAAAGGACCCCTAACACCATCTTTGAAGAGGGACTCGGATCCCTTGATAGCAAATGCTCAAGCGAATTCACATGTTTGATCGCAGTTAAACTCGCGTATGAAAAGAGGAGGACTGCTTAGTATTACACTTTGCGAGGATGTTTTCGGCAGACTCATTGGACAAAGACTTCATTTGACTGTAAAGCCTGCTCATTTTTGGAAAGAGTACATTCTTCGCTACTTTTGCATCGAGAAGGAGTTTTTCGGCAATGACACCACCTTAATATTGGCAGTTATCCCTCACTCATAGTCGGCCTTTTCGCAAGTTTGGCAAACAGGATAGGCGGAAAGATCGCCCGTTTTATGAGCGATGAGAAACTTGAAATACTCGGGACTTGAAAAAATTTCTGCGAGCGTTTTTTCCCTTAAGTTTCCAAACCGGATACTCGCATTAAAATCGTAGCAGCATGGGATCACGTTCAGATCCCAGGTGATGTTCAAGATGTTTTTTCTTCGCCCATTGATCACGGGGCACATTTTCTCTTGATTTGGGGCGTTGTAATTCCTCCCATTGCCGTAATTATGAACATAGGGCCATTGTTTGATCTTAAAGCCTAGGGTTTGGGCCCAAATGCAAAAAGCCTCTTTTTCAGGCGATGGCGCAATTGGCAGCGTCGAAGAAATGGAGGCGGCCGGGATCTTAATTGCTGCATCGAGAGAGACGCCGGGGAGCTTCATCGCCTGGCTTAAAAGCCCTAAGTTCCGTTTCACAAGCTCTAAGCCATCATACCCGTGGACTTTTTTGTATTCGTCCTGCTGAAATCCGTACATACTGATTCCCAGAGAATCGAGTCCCGCCTGAGCAAGTTCCGTAAAACAGTCTTCCTTTACTCTCACTCCTAGTGTGGAAAAAATCTGCGTAACTGCCTGAGGAGATTTCCCCTTTAAAAGTTTGATCTTTTGGGCAAGCAGACGGTCGAGAAGAGGTTCTCCGAATCCATGGAGATGGAAATGGCCTTCAAAAGGTCCGATTCGATCTAACAGGAAGGAAAAGTCATCCAATGACATGAATCCAATTTTTCGGCTCTGCTGCTCGCGTGGACACATCACGCATTTATAGCCGCATGAATTGGTATTTTCGATATGGATTTCTTGGAATTGAAAAGGGAGCATGGGGAGTCTCTCGTTTTTTGAAGAATACGCAAGGATTTAGAAAAAGACTACCAATTCCCACGATATGAATGATTTTCTCTTACTGCGCTCGGTATAAGAAAATATCATTGAAGGCAGCGATGAATTCGTCGAGGAATCTTTGATCCTCGATCCCGATTGAGAAACGAAGCATATTGAATCGTGTAAAAGCAATCGTAGTGAGATTAAATCCAAAACCGCTCCGAATCATAAGAGGAATTCCCCTTTTTATAAACGCATCGCAGACAAAGAGATCAAGATCCTTTGAGCACTGGACATCAACACTAAAATTTTGAGCATCTTCTTTGACGACCACCAAAATTGGCTGATCTGCATTGCCGGTGAATTTTAGCTCGCTTGCAATTTTACTATTCACATAGAGTGCGTTGGAAAAGATGCGCTTTCTGCGCTCTTCTAACTTGGACGGAACCGAAGCAAAATAATGGGCCAATCCTTGCCTGCTTAAAAAATCGAGCGATTCACATCCGACGGATCTAAATCGTTGGAGAAGAGCCTCGTCTTGACTGTACACAGCATAGCTCCCTCCAGATATTTTATCGAATCCAAGAAGGTCAAATTTTTGATGGCTCCACAACACCACAATGTGAAGAGATCTAGAATTAATTTCAGCTTGAAACCGATCGAGCAAATCCCGAATTTCCATGGAGTTGAGAAAACCAATGGTCTGATCAATGACAACCGTTAGAGAAGAGGAGGCACATCTGCTTTGCACAACTGCTGCGATGACATCA
>JAZKAZ010000006.1:6087-17016 GCA_040388845.1 Chlamydiota bacterium
CACCGACATTGTTTTCCCGGTTGATATATCTTCCCTTTAAAATATTCTCGTGGAAATTGATAAATAAAAGATCGATGGTTTTATTCCGCTCTCTCAAATCCTGCAAATTTTGTTCAAGCGAGGCCACATAATCTGGGAAACGAACCACATAAAAAGACTGCGGCGGATAAGACTTCAAGAGAGAAGCTCGATTTTCGAAATAGCAGCCGTCAAATAAAAGAATCGTTTTTTCTGGCTCTAACACAACCCTCAAGATTTCGGAAAAGGCAGCCATTCCAGTCGACACTGTTTTTAAAAATGAAGGAGGTACGATGGTTTTTTTGATCCATATTTCTAAATCTGCCTTGGAATAAGGCTCTGCTACCATCAACCAAAGGAGGATCTCCTCATGTGCGAGATCCAAATAAGCTTCAAATTTTGGCAAATTCAAGTACCTGGAAAGATCAAGACAAAGCGATTGTTCTAAAAACCGCAAAATTCTTCCGTAGGAATGTTGTAACAGATGATGAAGTCCTTTTTGTTTAAACTTCTCATCGAGATCCATTTGTCCAAAACTCTCAATCAATCCCACTACCACCGATGCTGAAAAGCACGTGCTGGCCAGTATCTTAAATTCTGCGAAAATAGGATTTCGCATAAGAGAGAAAAAAGAGGGTTCGGTGGAATTTTGTTTAGGAAACTGATAAGTGAAATTTTCATGACAAAGAGATAAACGAGCGGCCACACTGGCCGTTTGTTGGAGAGTCGGAGTGAACCCTTTTTCTACGATCCATTCACGAATTAGATCCGACTTCTTTTCCGAGCTGGGAACGAGAAGGATATCTTGCTGCGCTACACACGCAAAATCACAGTTATTGAACAATTCTCCCGCTGTCGGATGCTGACTTCGTAGAAAAGCAAGATAAGCTTCAAAACTTTTTCGATTAGACAATACAAAAACGTCGCATCCATGGGTCGCAATCTCGGGGGCCAAAGCATTTTCGATGCCACTCAATAACGGATTAAGATGGTAAAAGCGGTGGTAATCACCTTTGCAAGATGAACTCCAACAAGAGATATTTTGCTCAAAGAGCGCTGCGTCTTCTGGAAAGATGTTTGAGACTTTATTTAGATACTGATACCGAAAATGGTTGAGACGGCTTTTTATTTGTGGATCAAAATTGAACTGTTCGTGAAGAAAATGAACAAAATAATTGTCCATCTGCTTCCATGCTAGATAAGGATCATAAAAACCAACGCTGGAATTAGGCAACATATATAATTGCGAAGGTGCAGGTTATTATGTATATTTTTCAATAGAGGAGTTACAGAATGAAGCAATACAAACCCACGGCTTGGCGGGTAGATGACTTAAGAGAAGAAGACGGGATTGTCGTCGGCTCAGATCAAACTTTGGAATGGCTCCTTCCTTGGTGGTGGGATCATTACCAACGCCACAATGCATTTCCTGTGACTTTTGTCAATTTTGGGCTCTCCCTAGAAATGAAAAAATGGTGCCAAGAAAGAGGCGAGCTCCGCTCTCTTTCTATTTTTGATTTAGGCGTCAAAGAAAAAGAGGAAATTGAAACGGCGAGCGCCAGTGAGTGGGAGCTCAATTTTGGAAAAAATTTCTGGCAAAACCGCGGGGCGTGGTTTAAAAAGCCGCTTGCCTGTTTGCAGAGTCCTTATCGAAGATCTCTTTGGATTGACCTGGACTGCGAAATCCGAGGTTCCCTCAAAGAACTTTTTACCCATGCAGATCATCCTTCGGGAATTGGCCTTGTCAAAGACTTGAATCATCCAACATCTTCTCTTTGCCCCATTTATAATTCCGGAGTGATCGCCTTTAGGCGAAATCTCCCTTTGATTGAGGACTGGGGAACTCAAGCTCTTGTCCGAAACCACTTATTTCCAGGCGACCAAGACCTTCTTTCTCAAATCATCCATGAAAAATCGATCTGCATCTCAGAAATGGATCCCCAGTATAATTGGAGCAGGCGCTCTGAAGAGAATCCGGCTGCGGTGATCTATCATTGGCATGGAGACTTTGGCAAATGCGCCATTCGCCATCAGATCCAATGCAGAGAGCTTGACCTCTTTTTAACCAACTGAAGATCTGGAGCATCTATGAATTCTTTGTATCCGATCTGGAGGAAAGAGGCTTTAAGAGAAGAAGATGGGATTGTTGTCGGCTCAGACCAAACTCAGGAATGGCTCCTTCCTTGGTGGTGGGACAATTACCTCCGTTACAACGCATTTCCCGTGACTTTTGTCAACTTTGGACTCTCCCTGGAAATGAAGAAGTGGTGCCAAGAAAGAGGCGAGCTCATTCGCCTCCCTATTTTTGATTTAGAGGTCAAAGAAAAAGGGGAAATTGAAACTTCCATCGCAACTGAGTGGGAACTCAAATTTGGAAAAACTTTGTGGCAGAGTAGAGGAGCCTGGTTTAAAAAACCGCTGGCCTGTCTACAAAGCCCCTACCGAAGATCTCTTTGGATCGATCTCGACTGTGAAATCCGAGGCTCCCTTAAGGAGATTTTTCATCATGCAGACCATTTTTCAGGGATCGGGCTCGTCAAGGAACTAGAAAATGAGGGAGTCTCTTACCCCATTTACAATTCCGGAGTGATCGCCTTTAGGCGAAATCTCCCTTTGATCCAAGAGTGGAGCGCCCAAACATTTACCCGAAATCAGCTGTTTCGAGGCGATCAAGAACTCCTATCTCAAATCATCTATGAAAAATCGATCCCTGTCTCAGAAATGGATCCCAGGTATAATTGGAGCTGGTATCATAAAAATCACCCAAATGTAGTGATCTATCACTGGCATGAAGATTGCGGCAGAAGGGCCATTCGGCATCGGATCCAATGCAGAGAACTCGACCTTTTACTGGAAATTAAAAATCCGATATAAAAAGGTTCACCAATAAATCTCCGAGCGGCTATTTAAGAGTCTGTCTGCGAAATTTTTAATTTGCGGGACAGACTCTAAGGGAATGTATGAATAGACAAGAACAAGTCTCAGCTTATTGGGGACGGCAGGATGCCACACTGCGATCAATGTTTCTCAACCCAAATGCACAATATCTGGAAAACCATGAAAAACCTGAGATCATTAGTTATTTTCCAAATTTGAAAGGAAAAAAAATTCTAGAACTCGCGGCAGGGATCGGTCGCTTCACTCGCTATTTTGCCACTACTTGTGACTCTGTTACAGCTGTTGACATCACAGCGCAGTTTATAGAAAAAAATCGCCAGGATCACGCAGACTGCAAAAATGCGACTTTTATTTGTTCCGATGCAATGAATCTTGAATTTCCAGATAATTCATATGATTTTATTTTCTTCAATTGGCTATTTCTCTACCTAGACGATTCCGAAGTTGAGCTTTTGATGGATCGAATCCACGCCTGGCTAAAACCAAATGGAGAGTTATTTTTTAGAGAAACTTGTAAGCTCATCAGATCGACAAGTATGTTCCCTGGCTATTTTGCCAACTATCGCACTCTTTCCTACTACGATTCATTGGTAAAGAAACGTTTCCATCTATTGAAGGAGGGTCATATTAAGACCTACGTAGATTGCTTTGGGGACCCCTTACAAGGTTTTTGGCATTGCCAAAAAACTTAAAAAGCAAAAAAAACGGAGACAACCTTTCGGCTGTCTCCGTTTCTGGATTTAGGCGTCGGAACTCTTATCAGGATATCTTAATATTCTTCCCCAAGAGTTATTTTAAGAACAGCTTGAAGACCGCCGCCATCATTACCCTGATTCTCTCCCATTGCATTCAGAGCATTTTGGAGGGCAGTGAGATCTGCAGGCTTGCCAGAAAGAGCAGCAGTGCTTAATTGCTCTAATGTAAGAGCCACTGGAGCCCCGCTTGCAGTCGTTGTAACCGGCGTATTCGTCAAGGTGAGAAGAGAAGTAAGGTATCCGTCGCTCAAATGATCTTTCGCAGCATCCGCATTGAGCTGAGTAATACATTGGGCAATAGACCCTAGTAAGCCAGGAAGTTCTCCAGGATATGGGTTCTTTTGGTTCATATACCAGTTGTACATCTCCAGTGCGCTCTGTAAATTTTGAACATCCGTTTGTATATCTGTTTTACCCGCATCTGATCTTACACTCGATACGTTGTCTACCCCATCGTATAAAGCGGCAAATTGATCCTGCCCACTCGCCTTTTGCTGTTGAAACCAGTGAACTGTCGCTTGACAGTTATTGGTGCCATAATCTTGACAATAACCGGCAAGGCTTGAACCATGTGGCGCTGAACTAGTCAAAGCCATATAGATCGCATACGCCTTGGGATTATTTGCCTGAGTAGGTATATTCTTACTAAAATAACTCATCAATGTATTTGTCGCTTGCATAGCGGCTTGAACATTCGCATCGCTAGGATTCTCTTGGTATGCTTTAATTGCTTCCCAATCTGCGTTCGCGTATTGGTGAAACGCTGGGTCATTATCAATAGAATTCGGTGAATCACCTAAGCTGGCCAAATTAGGGGCCGTAGTGAAGATTGAATAACTTGATTGAATCGAACTCATCTGTTTTACACCTTGTTAGTTGTTTAATATCGTTCTTAACTAAATTTTAACACTTATTTAATTAAAAATAAACACAATTAATCAACAACATCTTAAAGCATTAAGTTTCTGCGTTCTGGAAAACATCAATTAAATAAATCCCTTAACATCTTAATACAAAGGAACTTAAATATTCGCTAAAGACCTAACAATCAGTTAGATACAAAATAAAAAACCAGAGATCTAACCCTCAAGGGCCAAAAGAGCAGTCCGAGCGACCTGCAGACCGTCCAGGATCCCCTCTTCATATCGAAAATGGGGGTGGAATTCGAGTTCGGGGAAATCGTTGGGCTGAAGCAGATCGTCCTCAGTTACTTGCGGAATAATACGCAGAGCCGTTGTCAGGACCTTTTTCTTTTGGCCCTCGATTAGCTCTTCTAGGAGCTTTTCTACCTGACTATTCCTCATAGGAGCTCTTCTTTTTCCTCTTTTTCTGGAAAAAGGTCCGCATTAAGTCGGCAGATTCCGCCTCGAGTACGCCAGGGGTGATCTCAAGGGTATGCATGGGGTGTTTTAAGGCAAAGAGGTCGACGAAGCTCCCATTGGCCCCCAGCCTTAGGTCGGGAGCCCCCCAGACGAGCCGGGTCACTCGGGCAGACATGAGGGCTCCTGCGCACATACAGCAGGGCTCCAGGGTACAATAGAGAGTAGTCTCTGTCAGTCGCCAGTTCCCGAGGACTGCTGCCCCTGCGGTAAGACAAAGGATCTCGGCATGGGCAGTTGCATCCTGTAAAAGCTCTACTTGATTTTGACCCCGGGCGATGACCTTATTTTTCTGCACGAGAACTGCCCCAATCGGAACTTCGTCCGATTCAAAGGCTTTTTTTGCCTCTTTCAGGGCTTCTCGCATGAAGTAGAGATCGCGCTCTACTTCATTCATTTTAGAAAAATCCGCCAGGGCCGAATGACTCATTTTGAAAGGGCTGTGAATTTTTGCTGGAGCGTGCGGATTTGCTTTTTCAGCGCATCTACATCCGTTGTGTATTTTTTCTGGACACCGACCAATTTGCTCTCATATTTCTCTTGGAGTTTAGAGACCTCTTTTTGATGTTTTGCGATGAGCTGCTCTAAATTTTGCTGAATTTCAGAAGTTTCTCTCTTCGTTTTCAGCTCAACTCTCTCAGCCACCGCTTCCTGCCGGAGGCGCTCGATCACGGCCTCTGGAAAAACAACTCCATTCAATACGGAAAATAGAAATATAGGGATCGCTCCAAAGAGTTCCGCTGCACCCTCTAAGATCTGTTCGCTTTGAGCTGGGCTTAAGTCCTTAATCTCATTAAAATCTGGGTGGATTGCCATCAACTTCTCTGCAAAATGGTTGTAGACTTCTCCATGTTTGAAAACCCAGCGATTTACAACCCACTCTCCGAGACTTGTGTTGTTGCCTTCGATGAGCTCTTTTTGGTAGGCTGCGTAGATTTCTTCTGCAGATAACCGATTATAGGGGCGATTTCCAAAGTGGGTCCGATAAAAGGCTGGATCGGAAAGGAGATGGTCTGTCTTAATGTCTTTTTTAATCGCATTTAAGACATCGGGCATCCAATCGATTAAAAATTCAAATTGATTTTTCATAAGGTTATTCTGGGGTTAAAATTGTGTTTGAGCATATCACCTCTCTGAAAAAAAAGGCAAGACAGAGGCTTAAAAGACCCTCCTCCATAGAGGAAATCACCCCCCCTTTCGAGGGAAAAGCTTTAAGTGGTTGATCCTTTAATCTATTTCGAGTACAATCTGCACCAAGAATGTCTAATTAAACCCTTGAAATCGGAGAGCTTTCCTCCATGTCGTTAGATAAAGGTACCAAGGAAGAAATCACCAAAAAATTTCAGTTACATGAAAAAGATACTGGTTCGGCTGACGTCCAGATCGCTATCCTGACTGAAAGAATTGCTGAACTAACAGAGCATCTGAAACTGGCTCCGAAAGACCATAGCTCCCGGCTTGCGCTTTTGAAGCTTGTCGGCCAAAGACGGAAGTTGCTCGATTATCTCAACTCAACGGATACCAAGCGTTATCAAAACTTGATTGTCCGCCTGAATTTGAGAAAATAATTTGCGAAGGGGGGCATTAGCCCCCCTTTTTTTTGAGGGAAACGCATAGATTTTATTTTAGAAATAAGAGGATAGAGAGCAGAAGCAAGTCTTCTCATATTGTGAGGATTTCTTTCTGATTTCTATCCAGGCCAAATCCAAAATAAAACTTGTCTAAATAGGCTGATCTAGCTTAATCTCCCTCTATTTTTGAATTGATCCTGAATTAGGAGATCACCCACTTATGCTCAAACGCGAAACCATCACTGTTCCTGTAGGAAAAAAAACTTTAATTTTCGAAACGGGCAAAGTTGCCAGACAAGCAAATGGCTCCGTCCTCGTCCATTGCGGCGAAACTGTCGTCTTCGCATCCGCCTGTGCATCCCCCAATGCGGCAGAGGGTCTCGACTTCCTTCCCCTTAAAGTTGACTATCAGGAAAAATACTCATCTGTTGGCAGAACTGCCAGCGGATTCATCAAGAGAGAAGGACGCCCCGCTGAAAGAGAAATCCTCACTTCCCGCCTTATCGACCGCCCTTTGCGTCCTATGTTCGAAGAGGGATACCATAATGAAGTCCAGCTTCTCTCCTATGTATTTTCATACGATGGAGAGCATCTCCCCGACGTTCTTGCGATTTGCGCCTGTTCGGCAGCTCTCGTCATCTCTGATATCCCGCTCCTGAAGCCAATTGGCGCTGTCCGCATGGGATTCATCGAGAACGAATTTGTCGTCAACCCAACTGCTGAAGAAATGAAGCTCTCCCGCCTCGATCTCATCTTGGCCGGAACTGAAGACGCCGTTTTAATGATCGAGGGTTTTTGTGACTTTTTGACGGAAGCTCAAGTGATTGAAGCGATTGAAATGGGGCAAAAAGCCATTCATTCAATTTGCCATCACCTGAATCTCTGGCGAGCAAAAATTGGAAAGCCAAAAAAATTAGACACTCTTCACCGGATCCCGGAAGAGATCAATAAAGCCGTTCATGCAGCAGCAGGCGCGCTTCTTGATTCAGCTCTTCGCATCTCATCGAAACAGTCTCGGGAAAAAGTCCTTGCCGAAATCCAAGAATCGGTTGTGAAACTTTTGATTGTAGAAGAAAATAAGCAGAAGAAAACTGATGTGCTTATGTCTTTCAAAAATCTCCAATCTTCTCTCATGCGCAAAATGATCCTAGATGAAAAAAAGAGAATCGATGGCAGAGGCCTGAAAGAAATTCGGGCAATCGATATCGAACAGTCGCTCCTTCCCCGCACACATGGCAGCTCCCTCTTCACACGCGGAGAGACCCAATCGCTTGCAGTCTGTACACTCGGCAGCGAAAACACAGCCCAGCGCTATGAAGATTTGAATGGAGAGGGATCTCAACGTTTCTATCTCCAATACTTCTTCCCTCCCTTTTCCGTCGGCGAAGTCGGCCGCATAGGAACTCCAGGGCGGCGAGAAATCGGCCATGGTAAACTCGCTGAAAGAGCTTTAGGCGCGACCCTTCCTTCCCAAGAAGAATTCCCTTACGTAATTCGACTTGAGTCGAACATCACTGAATCCAACGGATCTTCCTCTATGGCCTCCGTTTGCGGCGGCTGTTTGGCCCTGATGGATGCAGGCGTTCCGATCAAACGCCCAGTCGCAGGAATTGCGATGGGACTCATCTTGGAAGGCGATCACCATGCCATCCTTTCCGATATCTTAGGAACAGAAGATGCTCTCGGCGATATGGACTTTAAAATCACAGGCGATGACAACGGAATCACTGCCTTCCAAATGGATATTAAGGTTGAGGGAATCACCCATAAAATCATGCGCGAGGCACTTGCCCAAGCGAGAGAAGGCATCTCCCACATCCTGCATAAGATGCTCAACGTCTGTCCTGCGTCGAAATCTGAGATGTCTATCTACGCACCTCGCATCGAGACGCTCCAAATTAAACCGAGCAAAATTGGAATCGTCATCGGCCCCGGCGGCAAACAAATTCGCGCCATCATTGAAGAAACAGGCGTCCAGATCGATATCGATGATAATGGAATTGTCAGTATCGCATCGAACAGCCCAGAGGCAATGACGCGAGCCAAAGAAATCATCCATAACTTGACTGCGGAAGCTGAGATCGGCAAGATCTACAGAGGAAAAATTACCGGGATCAAAGACTTTGGCTTTTTTGTCAAAATTCTGGATAAGGATGAAGGTCTTTGCCATATTTCTGAGATTTCCACAAAACGGATCGCAAACATCCATGACACCCCATTTCGCGAGGGAGATTGGATCGATGTGAAAGTGATCGACGTCAACGACCGCGGGCAAATCAAGCTGAGCCACCGCGCTGTTTTAGAAGAAACTGCTGGAATGACGTTATAATGAGGCGGCTTTTGCTAGAAATAAAAAAATCTACCACAGAGCTCACAGAGAGCACAGAGATTAAATTTTACTCTGTGCCCCCTGTGGTAAAAACTTCTAGCGAGCGGAGCTACTGATGATTCTTCGTGTGATGGCTCAAGAGCTTTCCAATTACGTAGGCAAACAAGTCTGTGTGCGGGGGTGGTTAAACAACCTCCGCTCTTTTGGAAAACTCAACTTCCTCCTTTTGCGCGACCGGACAGGCCTGATTCAAATCGTCATCGAAAACAAAGAAGAGCTTGCCAAACTCGCAGGACTGCAACCAGGCTCAATTCTCAAAGTAGAAGGACGCGCTGTCTCCTCCCAAGCTGCGCTCAAAGTAGAAATCACAGAGCCTCTCATCACCGTTGAAAATCCAATCCGAGAAGTCCCTCCGATCGAATATTATAAGCCGGAAATTCACTCGGATCTCGAATTCATCCTCGACAACCGGCCTATTGCTCTTCGCAATCGGCAGCTTCAAGCCGTTTTCCGGATCCAGGCTGAAATTGCCCACGCCTACCGCCTCTTTATGCACGATACTGTCCAAGCAGTCGAATATTTTGCGCCCAATCTCATCGGAGCCTCCTCAGAAGGTGGCGCCGAATTTTTCAATGTCGATTATTTTGGGCATACCGCAACTCTTGCGCAGAGCAGTCAGCTCTACAAGCAAATCATGGTAGGGGTCAACGAACGGGTCTTTGCCCTCATGCCCTTCTTCCGCGCTGAACCATCGCAAACATCCCGCCACTTATCTGAAGGAAAACAGCTCGAATTCGAAATGGGCTTTTTCAATCATTGGCATGAAATCCTAGACATTCAAGAAGGCTGCATCAAATTCATCCTTTCCTATCTCCACAGTCATTGCAAGGGAGATATCGAGGCATTGAATCATCAGATCATCAAAGCTCCGGCAGAAATCCCCTTCCCTAGACTCACATTTCAAGAAGCCCAAGAAATCTACTATCAACGCACTGGCATTGACGAGCGGAACGAGCCCGACTTAAGCCCCGCTGCCGAAAGAGAATTGTGTGCTTGGTCTGCCGAAACTGTGGGGACCGACCTCGTCTTCGTCATCGACTGGCAGACAGGAAAACGGCCTTTTTATGCCTTCCCCAAAGAAGATCAGCCATCCCTCACAAACACCTTCGATCTGATCTGTGCGGGCACTGAAATCACCTCCGGCGGACAACGGCGCCATACCTACGAATCAATGCTCGAAGGAATCCATGCCAAAGGGATGGATCCAGCAAATTTTGAAGACTACCTCAGCATCTTCAAATATGGGATGCCTCCTCACGGTGGCTTCGGAATGGGCCTCGAGCGGCTCACCATGACGCTCTTAAAACTAAAAAACATCCGGGAGACCTCTCTCTTCCCCTCAGATCCCAAACGGATCGCAGGCAAACGAATCAAAGCCCACATCTTCTTCGGCGCAGAAAACATCCGCAACGAAATCATCCACCAACTCCACGCGCGCAAAATCGATTTTGAACACCTCATCCACGCTCCAACCCCCACCTCTGAAGACTCCGCAAGAGAGCGAGGAACGACTGCTGCAGAAGGGATCAAAGCTCTGATCCTACGAGGGAAAAACACCAAAAAAAATTACCAGTTCAATATCCCCTCCCACCTCAAATTAGATATGAAGGCAGCTGCCCTTGCAGTCGGTGAAAAATGTGAATTTGAAGACCCAGCGATCATCCAAGAGCGCTTTGGGTTGACGATCGGAGGAGTCCCTCCCTTCGGCCATCTGCTGAATCTAGAAAACTTCTTCGACGAACAGATCAAAAACCATGAGCAGGCAGCTTTTAACTGCGGCCTCCCCACTGAGTCGATTGTCATGAAATCGAAAGATCTGATCGTATTGGCCGATCCCAAAATCGGCTCTTTTGCCAAGTAAAAGCAGGGCTTTGCCCCGCGCCCCACCAAAGGACTTCAAGTCCTTTGGTGGGTGCGGG
>JAZKAZ010000007.1:0-5213 GCA_040388845.1 Chlamydiota bacterium
TTCTAATTGTGACTTCTTCTGGTGGGGGCGGTTTAATCCAAGCCGCAAAAGCGAAGGAACAGGAGGCTTTAGCCAAGGATCCGACGCTCATCGTTGTTCGAAAGGATCTCATCAAAGATTGGTTGGGTAAGAATTTCGGCGGATATTGCGTGAATCGATGGAATCAGGCGCAACTGAAGGGAGATGTCGCCGATCAAACATTTTGCGTGTGGGCTCAGTTTTTTGCCGATTATCTTTTTTGGCCAAATATTTTCTTGTGCGCTCTTTATACATTATTTAAAGAGGATGTTGACTTAATTATTGATACACAACCTCTTGGAACATCTGCGATTTGCCTTGCTCTTCGGATCTTCAATCGCAAGAAAGGAAAAAAAGTCCTCTTAGAAAAGATCTTAGTCGATTTGCCCACTAAAAAGGCGATCCATTTTTTTCGGCCCATCAAAGGACTTTCAAAAAAAAATCGCCCTTTTCTCAAATTGACGACGATTGCGCCTCTTTTGGATGAGGGACAAACAGCTGCGGAATTTTGGAAGGTCAATTGCGGACTCTCTGAGCAGCAGATCAACTATGAAGATGTCTACGTTCGTGAGCAGTTTCGAAAATTTAGGCAGAGAGCTCGAACCGAAGAGCCTCTTACATTCAAAGTGCGGTACAAAAATAAGGAAGAACTTCAGCTGATGCGTAAAAGCTTTGAGAGGGGATCGATTCAATCCAAAATCGAAGAGACGCAAGTAGAATTTCAGATACGGCCAGATGATCGAATGATTACGATCTTACTGGGCTCGCAACCTGCAAATGAAGCGACCTTAAACTATGTAAAAAAGTTTGCACAGATTGCAAAAGAGCCAAATATATCAAGAAAAAAGACCCATTTATTTGTCTTTTGCGCAGACCATGAGATTGGAAAAGAGACGCTCTATAAAAAAGTAGCTGATTTTGTGAGCAAGATTAAAGAATATCCCAAGCATTTTTCCATTATCCCTTTTTCTTTCCAAAATGAGGATGTCATCGCCCCTCTTTTTTTCCGAAGCGATCTGACATGCACTCGCTCCGGCGGCCAGACCGCCATGGAACTTATGTCGGTAAGTTTAGGTGAGATGTGGATCCATTCTGAGGCTAAAAAGGAGTCTTCTCAAAAAGAGATTTCTATGGAAGAACTTTTGAAGGGAATTCCCGGATGGGAAGCTGAAAACGCAGTCTATTTACAGAAAATTCGGGGAGCTAAAGTACTTACGCCCGAGACCTTTGCTCCTCATGCCCGCCGCCTTATGAGAGAAGGTGAATCACAAGCTGTTCCCAATCGTCGCTTAGAATCAACGGCTTGATGAGATCTTCGGAAGCATTCAGTTCTTGGCAGAAATGGGGAAGATATTCGATGAGATGATCGCGATTTTCTTTCAGCCCGCCCACCATTCTATTTTTGATCATCCCTCCATTTTTAAAAATCCCTCCCATCGCCTTTTTAGATTCAGCATGAGTAAAAATAACGCTTAAGAATTTAAAAGGGTGGACAGGCTTGACATCTAGGCCAATTTGATTGAGCACTACAGCGTTTCGCATTGCGGCAAAGTACCCTCCAGCAAGTGTTGTCGTGAGTTTTCTGATGTTGTGTTGATCGTTGGGTGTACAGCGAAGCTCCCGATAGCGGAGCCCCCAATCAATGACTGGTTCGATTTGTGCTTGAGGGGGCTGAATAAATAGCGCGGGCAGCTCTGGGGGAGGCGCTAAAACTTCATTGAGAATTGGAGGGGGTAAAGGAGGCTGAGGTTCTCTTGAGGAGTTGGTTGGAACCGCAACTGGCTCAGAAGAGGTTATATCCACAGGATTGGGAGCGGTTACAGGCAAGGGAAAAGAAAAGCCCGGGAGCGCGGACGTAACATTTCTTTTTTTGCGCCCCAAGGCAGGAATGAAGGCCCCAGCTCCGATCAAAGAAAATCCGATTAGCGCAAGGCGTCCAGTTTTCTCCCAAGCGGGCGTTTCTCGTGACTCAGAGGGTGTTTTTTCATCCCGCATTTCATAGAAATCCGGGATGGGATTCGAGGAGATTTCTGTCACGGCTGCAGTAAAAAGCGGACTAAATTTTCCCAATCGCGAGCTGCGACATAGCTTTTCAGCGTCTCCATGGGAATTCCAACTTCCAATGAAAAATCTTTGAGGTATTGGTCCAACTTTCCTTTCTCAAGCTCTCTTTCCAAGCTAGGTCCAAGCCCATCCATGAACCCATTTCGCTTAAAATAATCACCAAAAATCTCATTCATGCAATTTTTCAAATGAACATCGGTAATCACAGTCGCAAGCAACTTCAAAGGGTGCACATGGTTGATCTGCGCTCCGAGAAATTTTAGGTGGCTTTGGTGTGTGAGAAGCAGGGAGATTTTTCCATTTTCAGCAAGTGTTGTGACAATTTCCGCAATGCTCGCCAGGTCCTGTTGGGAACAAGCCAAGTCTTTGTAGGCGACCTCTCCTGTTTTTGCGGGGGGAAGTTTGATGATGGATGCAAGCGGCAGGGCGCTCAAAGTTCCAACGCCTAAGAAAAAAGCTGTAAGTAGAGTCAAGAGTAAATCATAGAACATAGGCCCCCCAATCAATATTTCACCTACATCTATATCTTAATGAAATATTTATTGCTACTTAAGTTTTTGTTCAGACACAACCTCGTTCAAAAAACTGGCGTCCTCTGGACCCCTTATGTTATAACAAAACAGGATTCCATAAGGACAAAGTCCTTTGGCGGGGTTTGGGGCAGAGTCCCAATTGGACGAATTGCAATGTTCCGTTTTCTCATCCTTTGTCTTTTTGTCCCTCTCATGCTGGCAGCTCCCGCCTGCATGAAGCTGCTGACGCACGGTTTTCGCTTAAGCAAAATGACTCTCTCTTTCCCCTTTCATTCGGAGTGGGAAATCAAAGGCGAAGTCCCTCCTCAGATTCGAGAGATCCTAAGCCAGCCCTATACTTATCTAGACCGAGGGGCGCAATGTTACGTCTTTGCCTCTGAAGATGATCAATATGTAATCAAACTATTTCGCTACGATCTGAGCCAGAGCTCTCCCAGGCTTCGGCCTCGCCTTTTTTCTTTTACGAAGAAGCGTAAAACCAATTTTCAATCAAAAATCCTCCACCTCTTCAATGCTTGCAAGATGGCCTATGATCAAGCTCCTTTGGAGACGGGCCTTGTTTATATTCATCTCAATCCAACGGCAAAGGGTCTGCCGATTCTCCACTGCAGAGATTCTTTGGGCCGTAGATATGCCCTTCCCTTGGATGCATATCGATTTGCTGTGCAAAAAAAGGCAGAGCCTCTTCGGAAAGTATTTAAAGATGCCATTGAAGCCCAAGATGTGAAAGCAGTGGAAAGAAGAATCGATGCTTTTTTGACTCTTTTAAAGAGGCGCACAGGATTGGGGATACATAATTCCGATTCGAATTGGAGTCGGAATTTTGGGTTTTATAAAGAATGCGCTCTCGAAATCGATTTTGGCAATTATCGGAAAAGCAAGAAACTCTTAGTTCCCGCTCACCGTTTGAAAGAAATCCACCGCTTTAGCTACCCGCTACGCAAATGGCTATACTGCAATGCTCCCGAATATTTAAGTTATTTCGATGCGCGTCTGAAATTCTTAGAGGAAGAATGTAGATGAAATGGACCATAAGGCTGAGCACCCTATTGATCGCAGCTACCCTTTCTTGGGTTGCACTCATTCGGACCGATGGTTTTTCTTTGAATCTGATTCAAGGATCTCTGCATGTAAGCGCTAATCTGCCCATTGCCTCGAGCGTGCTTGCCTTGCTGAAACAGCCCTTTGTCTATCTTGGAAAAGGGCGCCAGTCCTTTGTTTTTGAAAGCGAGGATCAAAAAACGGTGCTGAAGTTTTTCAATCAAAAATATTTCCAATTGCCCTGGTACACGCATCTTCCACTGCCTAAAGAATGGCAAAGGAAAGAAAAAGAGAAACGAGCTCTCCGGAAAGATTTTTATCTCCATAGCTACACAATTGCCTTTGAAAAATTAAAAGAGGAAACGGGGATTCTCTATATCCATCTCGCGCCCACCCCCGCCGAACTTCCGTCCATTCAGGCAAAAGACAAGGCAAGCGCAATCTATACGCTAGAATTGGATCGCCTTGCTTTTGTGGTGCAAAAAAAGGGGACTCCATTTTATTCGGCTTTAGATTCGTCTTATGCCAAAGAAGGGATGGCGGGCTTAAAAAGGGATATCGATCTTTGGATTCAGACGATTTCACGGAGAATTGATCAGAAAATTGCCGATGCGGACCACGATGTGGAGCATAATTGGGCGATCTTGGATGGAAGGCCGTTCCATCTCGATCCAGGGAGACTCTATTATGATGACACTCTGTCTGAGCCCGGAAGGCTTAAACAAGAATGGTGGGCAGCCACTCATAGCTTTCGCAAATGGCTGAAAAAGCGCTACCCTGATGCGGTGGCTCACTTGGATGCAATGATTCATGCGAAACTCTAGGCAATAAGGAGGTTCTTTGCTAGGGTGAATTTATGGTCCAAAAGTTGCATAAATTCCTCAAAGACGAGCTTTGGAATTTCCCCTTAAGTCAGGAAAAAGGATGGCGTTATACGAGGTTTAAATGGCTCCGGATCGCATATCTTGCAATCCGCGGGTTTCATCAGGATAAATGCACTTTAATCGCCTCGTCCTTAACTTATTATACTTTGATGTCGATTGTTCCGGTCCTGGCGATGTTTTTTGCAATCGCCCGCGGCTTTGGATACCAAGAGCACTTGCGCCAAGACTTGCTCGCTAAATTTCAAGACCATAGCCGAGTTCTTTTGGAAGTCTTTTCTTTTGCCGAAAAGTTATTGGAAGAGACCAAGGGAGGCGTGATTGCAGGCATCGGCCTTGCCATCCTTTTTTGGAGTATCACGCAGTTGCTCAGCAACATGGAATCTGCACTCAATCAGATTTGGGGCATTAAAAAGATGCGCTCTTGGAAGCGGATCGTAAGCGATTATTTTTCCCTAATGCTGATCGCTCCGTTTCTTTTCATCTTATCGGGGAGTATGACAGTATTTGTTGTCGGAGAGCTTGAGACGCTTCTTCGCACTTTAGCTCTAGCCCCTTGGGCCATTTCCTCGCTTTTGTTTTTTGTCCGATTGATTCCCTATGGGCTTTACTGGGTTCTTTTTAGCTTCATCTATCTTTTTATGCCCAACACCAAAGTTCATCTTCGCTCGGCCTT
>JAZKAZ010000007.1:5223-11723 GCA_040388845.1 Chlamydiota bacterium
GGGGGGATTATTTGCGGGTTGCCTCTACGTGATCCTCCAATGGGGCTATATCTACTTCCAGATTGGAGTCAATCGCTTTGGCGCTATTTATGGCAGTATGGCAGCGCTCCCTCTTTTTTTAATCTGGCTCCAATTGAGTTGGTTTCTTCTTCTTTTTGGCGCAGAAATCTCTCATGCCCATCAGACGCTTGCGGATCATGAATTTGAAGAAAGCGCAAGCCAGGTATCCTTTAGCTTCAAACGGATTGTGAGCCTCTGGATCGTCCATCTAACAGTCAATCGCTTCCTGAAACGAGAGGCTCCTTTAAGCTTAGAATTGCTGACCAAATTTTATCAACTGCCGCGCGCACTCGTGATCCCCTTATTAAAAGAACTTGTCGATTGCCATCTCTTAGTCGAGGTAAAAGGGGGATACATTCCAGGACGCCCGATCGAAGAATTGCGTATTTCTGATGTGTTCGATGCGCTGGAGTCGAGAGGAATTTCCGATTTTCCCTTTATTCATTCTCGGCAGCTTGCCCCTTTTGCGGATCTGATGGATCAGTTCCGAGAGCAAATTGAAAAATCACCCTTAAACATTTTGGTTCACCATGTACCCCATTCGCTTTGATCCGATCTATCAAGATTATATCTGGGGAGGAAATCGAATCCCTATTAAGTACCATCGCCCCTCAAAAAAAGGGCCGGTTGCCGAGTCTTGGGAAATTTCAGATCGAGAGGAGGGAATGAGCGTTGTGGCCAATGGCCCGTTTAAAGGTCGCACTCTCCATGAAATCATGGGGGAATTGGGTGAGAAGCTCATGGGCGAGGGGCGCGTGTGGGACCGCTTTCCTCTTCTTGTAAAAATCATCGATGCCAAAGAAAATTTAAGCATTCAAGTGCACCCGGATGAAAAAGCTGCAAAAATTTTAAAGGGAGAGCCTAAAGCGGAAATGTGGGTGGCGCTTGAGCCGGGCGCTATTTTTGCGGGACTTAAAAAAGGGGTGACTGAGGAGGAGTTCCGAAGCGGTGTGAAGGGGGACAAAGTGGATCAGCTGCTAGAAAAAATCGATCTGATCGCGGGCGATGTGATTGATATTCCAGGCGGGCGGGTTCATGCCATTTGTGCGGGAGCCTTTCTTCTTGAAGTGCAGCAAAATTCCAATACGACCTACCGGATCTATGATTGGGGTAGGGCTCCCAAAGAGGGGAAGAGACGCCCCCTCCATCTAGAAGAGGCGATTTCCGCAATCCATTGGCACGATCGATCCCATCCAACAATTCCCCATCATCATCTTCAAAGCGATTCGCATCACCAACTGATTACTCTTCTCTCAGGTCCTTTTTTTGTAGTGGAGCGGTTTGATATCTTCGATCAGCTGCATATCGGCACCATTCCAAAGACGTTCCAGATTTTTTTCTGCATGAACGGAGAGGGGGAGATTTGCGTAAATGGCCATAAAGAGCCCTTGCGGGCGGGGATGACTTATTTAATACCTGCTGCAGCTGGCGGCATTGAAATTGAGGGAAGATGCGAGCTGATTCGGGTGCGGGTGCCTTAGAATCTATTCAAGAGATTCGAAAATAAAGGAGAGAACGCAGCGCACATGGCGCATTCCATGCATCTGGTCGAGATTTCGTTTTTCGCTGAATTCCAGAAGCTGAAACCCGGCAAATTTTTTCTCGATCTCCTCTCTTCGGTAGAGGATGGCTGAGATTTTTGTGTACGGATCAATGATTTGCTTTTCTAATGTTTGGGGAGATTTCTGTAAAAGAGGGCCATAGAAACCATCTTCAACACTTGCAAGAGAGAGGAGATAGAGCCCTCCCTTTTTTAAGACTCTTTTCAATTCCATCAAATAATTTTGCTGCGCTTTTTCTTCCACGAGATGATTGAAACAAAAAACATCGATCGCGTAATCAAATTGCTCGTTTTTGAAGGGAAAGGGTTGCGATAGATCATGGCACCGAGCGTCTATATCTGGAGTGGAGGCGCGGATGGTTTGAATATTTTCTTCGACAAAATCTAGGCCGGAGACAGAGAAACCATTTTTCTTTAAGAAAAAAGCATTGCGCCCTCTTCCGCATCCCACATCCAATAGGGCGCCTTTAGGATAGGCATGTTGGCGTAAAAACTCTTCAAACCAAACCACGCTGTGGCTTGGAGTTTCTCTATAAGAGGAGGGAATCCCTTTTTGTAGAAATTCCCGTTTCCATAATTCTTGAATGCTTGTCATAACTAAAAATTATCTGAATCTAGACTGCTCTGTCAATCAAACATTTGTTGTCAGCAATAAATAAATTTAAGCCTTTGATGATTAGGTGGATTAATTGAGCAGCTCAAGCATCGCTTTACAAAAAGAGGGGAGATCCGCGGGCGTCCGGGAAGAAATCAGATGTCCGTCTACAACGACTGCTTGATCGGAAAAGTGGGCGCCGGCGTTGACTAAATCATCTTTGATGGCGGAAAAACCGGTGACCTTTTTTCCCTTCAGGATCTGTGCCGAAATGGGCACCCAGCCAGCGTGGCAAATAAATGCGATCATCTTTTTTGCAGAGTCCATTTCTCGGACAAGTTCGAGCGCTTTTTTATGGCGCCGTATTTTGTCGGGGGCATATCCGCCAGGGATCACAAGGCCGGCAAATGCATGGGATTGCGCTGCATCAAAAGAAATTTCTGCTTTGCAGGGATATCCGTGTTTGCCGGAATAAGTTTTGCCTGCTTCTGGGCCTGATACAATTGTTTTGAACCCAGCCTCTTCCAGGCGAATTTTTGGATACCAAAGCTCAAGATCTTCATAGATGTCATCGACGAAAATTAAAATAGATCGCATGGCTCTTTCCTTGTTAGATTTTGATTTTTATCATAAACTATATCTAAATAAGAGTTTCTATGCCCAGTGAACCTGATAAATCAACCTCCTCGGATCCCCAAATCGCAAAGCTCTCTCTCTCCACTCTCATTTTCTTCATGGCTTGTTTTATTTTCGGGGGCACATATGTGTTAGCCTACACCAGCATCTATTCGTTGGCAATTGTCTCTTTGATTGCGGCAATCGCTTGTGGGACTCTCGGATTGATCCAGCTGATGAATGCGGCGGCGATTTTTTTTCCCAAAGCCTTTGCCAGAGGGATCCATTGGATCCATGCGATGGTTTTTGAGTGTTTTGCTTTTCTTGGAATTGGACTCTCTCGGCTCATTCGGGTGGTCTACTCATCCAAAGCATCTCCAACTGCCGCCGGGCGGCCGATCCTTCTCATCCACGGCTATCTCAATGACAGTTCGGTCTGGCTTTTTCAAACCAGGCAGCTTCAAAAGGCGGGGTTAGGGCCCATTTATACAATCAATCTAGGCAATCCTTTTGCCTCCATTCGAAAACATGCTGAAAAAGTAAAAAAGAAAGCGGAACAAATCGCCCTCGAGACGAAGAGATGCGATCTGATTTTAGTGGGCCACTCCATGGGTGGATTGGTCAGCTCTTGGTATGCTACAAAGCTGGCGCCCCCAGATTCAGTAACGGATGTCATCACCATCGGATCTCCTCTGGACGGAACTCCAATGGCCCGCATTGCCCTTGGGTCAAGTGCCCGTGAGATGCAGCGGGATTCCGGTCTGATCAAGGAAATGCAATTGGCAATTGCTAAAAATCAACAGATCCATTTTTACCACATCGCCTCAAAGAGCGATCAGCTTGTGCTCCCAGGTGCATCTGCCATTCTCGATGGGAGTCATCCCGAGCGTCAATTTATGATGGAAGACGTAGGACATGGAGGGCTTCTTTTTTCAGTTCGAGTCTCTCAGAAAATTGCCGAATGGCTTAGCGAATAGACGCTTTTTCTCCTTGAATAGAAATCTGAATCCAAAGATCGCGTGGGTCAATTGTCACAAGCTCTTCGTAAGAAAGCGTTCTCGGCCAAATGACCCGGTCTCGATGGACGCTCCATTTCAGTTTATACTTACCAGGTGGCACTTGGAAACTTCCCTTGCCTCTGTACCCATAAACATCTCTGGGCTTTAGAGGAATGTTTTGTTCATTGAAGAGGACAGATTGAATCTGGACCCCTCCCGGCTCCGTGCTATCGTGAATCAATATTTCTACCCGGACCAGGTGAGGATTTCCTGGAAGAGGATGGTTCGGGCCAAAATAGGTATTTTGTACAAGCAATCCTTCAGGGGGGGCGGTGCCTAAAAGAGGGTAGGTTCCCTTTTTTAAAAAGAGAGCGATGCTTAAAAATGAAACGGCAGTCCCGAAGAGCAGGAGAAGGGAAATGCTTTTTTTCGCGTCCATATTCCGGATCTAACCCGGAAAAATGTTTTTATTCAAGTAATGATACAGCAGCCCTTTTTTTTAGAGCTCTGGGGTTTGTGAGGCGATTGATTCAGACTGGGGGTGCTCACAGAGAGGCGCTCTTGGCCTATAGAGCTGGATGAGTTTCTGAAGCTGATTAGAGAAGAATTAGAGTGGGATACCGATGGCTTCAAGGGGGGATTTTGCCACTGCGGGGACTCAAATGATTCGTGGATAGGAAAAAGTTCTTTTTCAGTTTTTCTCATGGTAAATTTTTTAGAAAGGTTGCCGAGGTTGTTGCCTAAAAGATGAAAGAGACCTACGATTTCGGATCTGGGATCTTTGGGATTTGGATTTTTAAGCGAATAGTAAATCCACTTTTTGTCTGCAGAGAAAATGAAATTTGTAGATTGAGAAAGGGCTTCAATCTCGTTGATGGCCGTTTGATAGGCTCTTGTAGTTATATCGTTTGTAAATTTTAGGCGGAGAACTCCCTCTGGATTTACGGCAATTCCCATGAGCTCACTTACCCTAAATCCCCGTGGATCAGCAGTGACCCTTGTTGAAATATTTACAGCCCTATACGCGCAATTTTTAAAAAAAGTTTACAGAGATTGACTATTTAAAAACGACTGTTTTGTTGCCGTTGAGAAAGACCCGCTGTTCGGCGTGGTACTTAACTGCCCGGGCCAGGACCTGGCATTCGATATCTCTACCGAGCTCAACCAATTGCTGGGGCGTATGGGTGTGATCGACTCGTAGGACTTCTTGTTCGATGATGGGGCCTTCATCGAGGATGTCACTTACATAGTGGGCGGTGGCTCCAATGAGCTTTACGCCATGATTGAAGGCCTGATGGTAGGGTTTAGCTCCTTTGAAGCTTGGCAAAAAAGAGTGGTGGATGTTGATGGCTTTTCCCGAGAGCTTTTGGGTGAGTTTAGGGGAGAGGATTTGCATATACCGAGCCAGGACGATGAGATCGATGTTGAGCGTATCTACAAGCGCTGCAATTTTGGCTTCCTGCTCTTCTTTTTTATCCGGGGTAATGGGGAAGAAATGGAAAGGAATTTTATACCAATCGACCACTTCTCGAAGGTCTTCGTGATTGGAGGCGACAGCTGCGATCTGAATCTGGAGGCTGGAGCTTTTGCTTCGGTGGAGGAGGTCATTGAGGCAGTGCCCCTGAGTAGATACTAGCAGAAGGACTCTTGGTTTTTCGAGAGAATTGGAGATTTTCCAAATAAGTCCTAGCTCATTTGCAATCGGCTTAAATTGTTCGGAAAACTGGGAGATTGTCAGAGGTTTTTTATGGAATTCAAAAACACAGCGCATGAAGAAATGGCCTGTAGAGAGGTCTCCAAATTGAGCCATCTCCAGAATAAAACCTGAATGCCGGGCCAAAAAGGTAGATACTTCAGCTACGACGCCAAGCCGATCTATACAGGAGAGTGTCAAAATAAATTTTTGCTGTTCCATAGAGAATCCCAGTATAGCAGAACCTTTTTTTTGAGCATAAAATAAAAAAGACTTGTTTTTTTATTTGGTTTTTCTTAAACATCTTCTAAATTTTCTATTTCGAGCTCATTGCATTCGAGTGAGTGGATGCAGGGGTAAGTTTAAGCGCATTTAAGAGGAGAGGTTACTATGTTTAGTAGATCTGATATAGATTACGCAAAGAAAAAAAATCAAGGGATGGGCTGCCATCTACTTGTTCGCAAAGAAGAGAGCCGCCGCATTCCGTTGATCTCAGCAGATGGCGTGTCGGAAAAAATGAAGCTCAAACGGCAACATCTGCATTCTTGACATTTTCTTTTTCTCTGAAAAGATAAGTCAAGTATCCAGCGAAAATAATGAACAGAGAACCGAGCAGGGATCGCATCCCGATCGGTTCTTTGAATATGAGCCAGTCTGCAAGAGCTGCATAGATCAAAGAAATATAGGAAAGGGGGGCCAAGTAGGAGGCAGAGGCATATTTATATGCTTTTACAAGCAAGAAATGGTTGATCAAGGCAGCGAGACCAATTCCAATCAGTAGTACCCATTCATCGCCCCTCGGCCATAGCCAATTGGCATAAGAAAAGGGGAATGTCGCCAAGAGGCTTACGCCAAATAAGAAAAAGAGCACCCGCTCGATAGGTTCGTTTTTTAGATTCAGATTCCGAATGGCTGAAAAAGCGATCGCTGAAGCGATTGCCGCCAAAAGCGCAAATATAGATCCACTGTGAAAGACTT
>JAZKAZ010000008.1:0-2634 GCA_040388845.1 Chlamydiota bacterium
TGAGAAGTGTCAACAAGAGGAGTGTGTATGTATTGCGTCACTAGATCAGATAATTCTCCAAGCAATTGAGTGACGCCGAATATTTCTCCTCGCCTCTCATTTGAAATTTCAGTCATTACTTGATGCACTACTGAATTCACCTCTTTATCAGAAGATATTGCATATGCGTCCTTTAGCAGCAAAAATCGAACGAGCGGCAAATTTTTCACTTTCGCTGCACTCCACAAAGGAGTTGCCCACTTTGGAGTTTCTCTTTCATATTGAGAAGTCCCTATATTCACACCCGCATTAAACTCATTTACCAAAACAAGAGCTGTCTCAAGAGATTTAGTCAGATCTATCGCCGCGCAAGCGTGAAATAAAGGAGTCATTCCAAATTTATTTCCCACGGAAAGGAGCTGGCGCCCACCTTTCTCAATAATATATCTTATAACCGGTATATTATTTACAGATGCAGCTGTACCCAAAGCATTCCAGTGGAGTGTTCCCTCTCCAGCAAAGTTATACGTTGGGTAATTTCGCGAAATAAGCGCGTCAAGGTCCTCTGGCGTCGTTTTTGCTGCAATACATTGCGTGACATTATACGCTGCAGGTATATACGTTGAAAATTGTGAACATTTAGTAATCAACCCCATAAATTCCCCTTTTTTTTGCAGGCGGCATTATGGATCTTTTTTTAAATTATTCACAACGGTTTTTTACTTGTAATTTCAATCGAAAATACCCCTGACAAAACTTTTAAATCCTCGATGATCAATACGAGTAGTTGACATATATGGTAACTACTCGTATTCTTAAATTTATGGCAAACCCACAAAAATCAATCGAACTCTTCCATTTGCTTTTTTTGCGCCACATGAATGAAAGGCTCGAAAAAGGGCTGTACGCAGTGAAAGGAGGCTGTAACCTACGTTTCTTTTTTAAAAGCATTCGCTATTCAGAAGATCTCGACATCGATGTAAAAACAGTTGCCAAGGAAACATTGAGAAACAAGATCAATAAGTTATTCGAGAGCCAAAACTTCCAACAAATCCTCTCAACCCGGGGAATGGAAATAGTCAAGATTTCGGAGGCCAAGCAGACAGAGACAACTCAACGGTGGAAATTGAGTCTTAAACTCATAGATGCCCCTATACCGCTCCCCACTAAAATTGAATTTTCACGCAGAAAAATGGATGAAGCTTTTGTATTTGAACCGGTTGACCCTGAATTGATTCATCGCTATCAATTGTACCCCATTTTAGCAAATCACTATACTCAAGAAGCTGCATTTTGTCAGAAAATCGATGCTCTTATTCATAGGGCAGAGGTTCAAGCCCGAGATGTTTTTGACATCCAATTGTTGTTAAATAGAGGAGTGAAGTTTCAATGCCTGCCAAATGCTCTATGCAAGAAATTAGATATTGCGATAGAAAACACTCTAAGTATCGATTTTTCTGAATTCAAAGCTCAAGTTGTTGCTTATTTGATGGATGAATATCAAGATTATTACAGTTCTCCTGAGATTTGGTCTGAACTTCAAACAAAGGTCATTTCAATGTTGGAAGAGGCGAAATCACAATGAGGCTCTTAGATGCACAAGCGAAATTATTGGCATTAAAACAAGATGTTCTTCAAACAAGCGATGCTGCGGCCTGCTTGGACACTACGATCCCCCATGCAAGTCAAATATTGAGACGCCTATCAAAATCTGGCTTTTTTATCCCCCTTGCCAGAGGTAAATGGGCCTGCCACGCAACCATCGATCCCCTTCTCCTTCCTGAATACCTGACAGCGCCAGCACCCAGTTATATTTCTTTTCAAAGCGCTCTTTACTACCACGGAATGATTTCGCAAATCCCCGATACTATTTATGCAGCGTCTTTAGCCAGAACCCGCCAGTATAAGACTCCTATTGCCTCTATTTCCATCCATCATATCCAGCCCAATTTCTTCTTTGGATTTGAGATTGCACCCAAATCAAAAATCAAGATGGCCACTCCAGAAAAAGCATTATTAGATGTTCTGTACTTATCCTCCGTTCGCTCATTTTTGTTCAGCGCATTACCCGAACTAGAGATTCCGCGTGGATTCAAAAGTAAAGAAGCCCTTAAAATGATTGAAAAGATCCCTTCTCCACGGATGCGGACGCAGGTCTATAAAAAACTTCAACGATACATTTGAAAAGGCATGCCTGCTCTCATTTGTTTGCTTCAAACAAATGAGAGCAGGAGGCAGCGCCTCCGACAAAGTCTGAAAAACAGACAGATTTTCCCTACACCTTCATGTTGTGGTACACAGCATCGACATCGTCGAGATTTTCTAGCCACTCAATCAATGTGATATTTTCATCCGCATCGGTATCGCTGACCTCAACCCAAGTTTTAGGGACCATCGCAAGTTCCGCCTCGTCGCATTTACCGCCCGCTTTTTCAATGGCCTCTTTTACTTTCAAGAATGCATCGACGGGCGTAATGACCATGTAAGACCCATCTTCGACAGAAAAATCATCCGCTCCATTCTCGCTGACCAGAAGAAACAGCTCATCTTCTTTAAAAGAGCCGAGCGGGCCCCGAATCATCCCTTTCCGATCGAAATTATAGGCAACTGCGCCAGGGGTCGCAACCGTTCCACCGCATTTATTGGTGGCGATCC
>JAZKAZ010000009.1:0-13701 GCA_040388845.1 Chlamydiota bacterium
CCTTACAGGTTTATCACTACCCTAGATCTGAGCATTACATGTCTAGGACTACCCAAAACTTACTCAGTTTCAATAAGTTAGGGTTGATGTAAATTTAAACTATTTGATATTAAAACGTTAGCCACCTAAAGTGCATGAAAAAAAACTGAAATAGCCACTTTTAAAGGAGTTTTTTTATGAAATGTTTTCTGACTGTTGCCCTAGTTCTGTTTTCGACCCTTTTCGGTTCCGAATATTCCGCAAATTTTAACCACCCGGAGCAGGTTCAGGGAGTGGACATATTCCTTACCTATCCGAGATCGGGAACGAACTGGACTATGGGGATATTGCAAATTTTGACTAGGAAACCAGTCATTAACCTCCATCTACATGGAGAGGCAAAGTTTGATAAATTTCACATTTCAGTAAATAGATTGGGTTTTGATCTCGATAAAACTAAATCTCCTTTATGTCGCACCCATACCCCAGATCTTATTAAAAAAATAAACAGAAATAAAAATAAGCTTTTATTCAATCTTAGGAATTACAAAGAATGCATAGTTAGAAATCATTTTCTTTCTGCTGATGAGCTAAAAAATTCTGTTTTAAATGAGACGAGTGAATTTAAAAAATATATCGATAATTTAAAATGTTTTGATAATTGGCCTGAACAGAATAAACATATCATTTATTATGAGGACTTGATCAAGTATCCAAAAATTGAAATCCCTAAACTACTCGCATTTATGAATGAAAATGCAATTGATCTTGAAAGTTTTTATTCGAATTTTGATTACTGGAGAAACCTAGTCTTGGGGTCATATCAAAACCAACATGGATTGGAGTGTAGCTCTGGAGGGGATAAAGAAGTGTTTCATTCAAAGGAGTTTCCCATCGAAACTCTTAAAGAGATTGATCAATATATCAAAGGAAAATATCCTCACTTGTGGGAAAAATACTTGAGCAGATACGAAACTCTGTGATAGAAGTCGCCGCGGAAATAATGGATTTTTAGCGCTGGCTTTATTTCTGTAAAGCCAGCTGGCCACAGGCAGCTGCGATATCTTTGCCCTTGGTGTAGCGCCAAGTTGTATTGATGTCAGCCGACTCTAAGATCTCGCGGAACTTTTCAATTCCTGCTTTTTCAGGGCGTCTGAGGTTTAAGCCGTCTACGGGATTGTAGGGAATTAAGTTCACAGTGCACTGTTTGCCCGAAAGAAGCGCAGCTAGTTCCTTGGCATGCTCTGCACGGTCATTGATCCCAGAGAGCAATGTATATTCGTAAGTAATGTCCCTTTTTGTCTCTTCGCCATACCTGTCCATCGCCATCAGAATCTCTTCAAGAGGATACTTGCGAGCGTAAGGGATGATCTTTTTGCGGATATGCTGATTCGGCGCGTGGAGCGAAAGAACTAGATTCACTTTTAGCTCTTCTTTGGCCAATCGATGGATTCCCTCAACGACTCCCACGGTAGAAACCGTGATGCGGCGCTGAGAAATATTAAATGCTTCGGGCAAATGAAAAATCTGGATCGATTTAACAACGGCCTCATAATTTTCAAGCGGCTCTCCCATTCCCATGAAGACCAGGTGAGAGACTCTCTCCCCTTTTACTTTCAAGAATCGGTTGATGAGAAGCACCTGCTCGACAATCTCTGCTGGGGTCAGATTCCGCATCAGACCTTCTTTTCCCGATGCGCAAAAGGCGCATCTAGCAGGGCATCCCACTTGGCAAGAGATGCAGACCGTACGCCGGTCTCCTGAGATAATGAGGACCGATTCTACCCTCTTTTGGTCCGGAAGCTCCCAAAGAAATTTGATCGTTTCTTGGTCTTCTGACTCAAGAGTCTTTAGGAGTTTGATGATCGGAAACGCGAATTGATTGGATAGTTTGGCTCGCAATTCTTTGCTGAGATTCGACATCTCTTCAAAGGAGGGAGCGTCTTTAGAGTAGATCCAATCCAGCACCTGAGCTGCACGGAAAGGTTTTTCCCCGTTTTGCTCCATCCAGGACTTGAGATCTTCGAGTGTTGACGAACAAATTTCTTGCATAGTGCAAATATTCTACCACAACCCCTCTTGTTTTTAAAAGCATATCTGAGTCATGGTAAGAATAAATTGAATAAAAGGCCTCTATGCTGACTAATCCATTTCTTCATTGGACCGAGAAATTTTATAATTTCATCATTAAAATCGGCAGTAACCTCCAGAGTCTTTTCCTTCTTTATATGCGGCTGACCTGGGGTCATCAATTTTTTATTACAGGGCTGGGAAAACTAGGGGCAATCGACAAAGTCACTCAATTTTTTACTACTCTTCAAATCCCCCACCCCCACTTCCATGCCTATCTAGTAGGCTCTATCGAGGCCATCTGCGGCTTTTTGCTCTTTTTTGGCTTTGCGTCGAGATTGGCTGCGATTCCTTTGATCTTCATTATGTTCACAGCGCTTGGCACCGCCCATGCACACAATCTGACCAATTTTCTCTTCATTACAAATCCCCTAACCCTCGTTAGACAAGAGCCTTACCCTTTTCTAATTACGGCGCTTCTAGTCTTTATTTTCGGCCCCGGCAGAATCTCTGTGGACGCCTGGATCAAACGCTGGCTCCACCGCCAGCCGAGGTATTAATCCAAGTGTAAAATCAATTCGACGAGAGGATTTAGCAAGCGAGCGCCTGTTGCTAAAAAATCCTTCGTATTCTCCGTTACGAGAATGAGCTGGTGTTGAATTGCGGACGCCGCAATTAAAGCATCAATTGCAGGAAGAGAACGTCCTCTTTTTTGAGCCTCTCCGCGCAACTGCCCCCAAAGTGAACATGTATGAACATCTATCCCTAAAATCCGATGTTCAAAACGGGGAATCAAATCCCCTAATAACCAGTCTTCAAAGACCCTCTTTTTCCTATGTTCTTCTTGGCTTAATTTTGAAATTCCCGCCTGGATTTCCCCGATACTGAGCGCACTGATGAAATAGCTTGTCTCAGGATGCTGATCGAGCCACCGTTTTAATTTTTCTGAATCGGAGTTATGTTTTCTCCCCTTTGACAAAATACAAGTATCTAACAAATAGCTCATAAGTCGATTTCTCTGCCTAAATCTTTGTCGCGTTCGAGATCTAAATCGAATGTAGAGAAAGGGGACTCCGACAAGAATTCTCCCAGCGTATTTTTTGGCGTTTTGAATTTTACAAATTCTTCATGCGAAATAATAACAACAACTGGGTGACCATTTTTTGTAATCGTATGGTACCCATCCTCAATGACTTCATTTACTAATTGAGAAAACCGAGCTTTCGCTTCTTGCAATTGCCAAGTTTTATGTCTTCTTTGCCGAGTCGCTCGTTTTTTTCTAATCTTCGCCATCTCAAACTTCCCTAGTCAGACTAGTCATAGTCTAATAAAAACCGCCAATATTCGCAATACTAAAATTTAGATATATCACGATATCCCACTACCCTACAATTCTCACGCGTATTATCCTAAAAAATATGGCTTTCGATCCGCGCACACTCGCTCTCTACCCAGATCAGCCTGGCGTCTACCTCATGAAAGACCCCTCGTCCCAAGTGCTCTATGTGGGAAAAGCCAAGAATTTGCGCGCCCGGCTCAAGCAGTATTATGCCGAAAGCGGCGATGCAAGAGAAATGGTCCCATACTTGACGGCTCAAGTGGAGACCATCGATACGATCGTTGCTCTGACGGAAAAAGACGCTCTGATTTTAGAGAACAATCTCATCAAACGGCATAAGCCTAAATACAATGTTCTACTTAAAGACGACAAAACTTTTGTAAGCTTGGTCCTCACGCAGCATAAATGGCCCATGCTTCGTTTGGTGCGCTATAAGGGAAAACCAAAAAATGATGGCATCTACTTCGGTCCTTACACGAATGCTCTTGCTGCTAGACAAACCTTTGATCTGATCAGTCGGCTGTTTCCTTTGCGCCAGTGCTCAGATGCCGAACTTGCCAGTAGGGAGCGCCCCTGCCTTCTCTATGACATCAAGCGGTGCATTGCTCCCTGTGTGAACAAATGCACGGAAGAGGAATATGGAAAGCATGTCGAAAATGCGATGCGCCTTCTCAAAGGACAGGACAAAGAGGTAATCGCTTCGTTGAAACGGGGCATGGCTCTGGCATCTGATGCGCTTGAATTTGAAAAAGCAGATGCTTTTTTGCAGATGATCCATCAGATCGAGCATGTCACCCAAGTTCAGCATGTAGATAATCCCGATGCCAAAGACTGCGATGTGGTAGGTCTTTACCGCGAGGCCGATGCAGTGCTCATCGCGCTTCTTTTTTTCCGCGAGGGGAAATTGATCGGCTCGGAGCATTTTAGTTTTCATTTGATAGCCTCCAACGATGCCGAAATCCTTGAATCCTTTCTTTTACAGCACTATAAAAACCATCCGTCCATCCCCTCGGAAATCCTCGTCTCTTGTCCCCTTCTTGAACAAAAAGCGCTCGGAGAAATTCTTAGTGAATCCAAGGGAAAAAAGGTGGAAATTCTGACGCCCCAGCGAGGCAAAAAGCAAGACCTCATTGAAATGGGACTCCGGAATGCCAAGGCTCTCTTTGTCCGGGAATTGGACGCTCGCTCTTTAAAAGAAAAAATGCTGCTCGATCTACAGGAAACAGTGCATCTCACTCGCTTTCCCCGAAAAATCGAGTGTTTTGATACATCGAATATCGGAGGCTCCGATCCTGTGGCAAGTCTTGTCTGCTTCATCAATGGAGAAAAAGACAAAGGGCGCACGCGCCTTTTTAAAATCAAAGGAGTTGAAAAAGCAGATGATTATACTGCGATGCGCCAGGTGCTGAAACGCCACTTCTCGCGCGAAAAAGAAAAAGGGGATTTTTGCGATCTCCTCATTGTCGATGGGGGAAAAGGGCACCTCAATTTAGCGCTCGATGTCTTTCTAGAATTGGGGATCGCCTCGGTGGATGCAATTGCGCTCACAAAAGAAGAGGCGCGGCATGACAAAGGGCTCACCCAGGAAAAAATTTACCTTCCCCGCCGTAAAGATCCCCTTTTGATCGATCCCCGCTCTCCTCTTCTTTTCCTATTGCAGAAGATCCGCGATGAAGCGCATAGGACGGCGATTGAATTTCACCGCAAAAGACGCTCCAAAAGAACCATCCGAAGCTCTCTTGATGAAATTCCAGGAATTGGACCTGTTAAGAAAAAACGATTGCTGCAGCGGTTTGGAAGCATTAAGGGACTGGCTGCTGCCTCGAAAGAGGAACTCGAACAAGTTGCGGGCTTAAGCGAAAAAGATATACGGACTATTTTAGCGATTTTTCTTCAAAGAGAGGTTTTTATGCCCGCAACCTGCGCAATTGTCATCCCTGCCCGAATGGCCTCCACTCGCTTCCCAAATAAGCCGAAAGCCTTGATCGCAGGGCGCACCATGATCGAACGGGTCTGGCGGATTGCAAGAAAAGTGCCCAGGGCAGATGTCTTCATTGCAACCGATGACGAAGGGCTTAAAAAATTCGCCGAGGGTTTTGGCGCAAACGTCCTAATGACCAGTCCAGATTGCCTCACCGGCACAGATCGAGTTGCAGAGGCAGCAAAGCTCCTTACGCAGCATCAGATTTTTTTTAGTTTCCAAGGAGATGCTGTATTGACGCCGCCCTGGGTTATTGAAGAGGTGCTGAAAGCCATGCGAGCCGATCCCTCGATACAAATGGCAACTCCTGCAATTCGATTGACAGGAAGGGCACTCGCGGATTTTGTCCTCAGTAAAAAAGGGGGCTCCTCGAGTGGGACTACCGTCGTATTCAATAAAAATAACGACGCTCTTTATTTTTCCAAAGCGCTGATTCCCTATATCTGCGAGGAAACTCATCCTGACCGACAGATTTACCGGCATATTGGCCTTTATGCATATCGCCTGGATACGCTCCAAAAATTAGGGAGCCTGCCTGAGGGACCTTTAGAAAAATCGGAGAAATTAGAACAGCTCCGCGCGCTCGAAAATGGGATTCCCATCCGCGTGGTCTCAGTCGATTACAGAGGGCGCACTCATGGCTCTGTGGACAAGCCCGAGGATGTCCTTTTCGTGGAATCGGTGATCGCGCGCGAAGGGGAACTGCTTTGAGTCTGCCAATCCGCCTTCTCTTACTTCGCCATGGAAATACTTTCGAGGCGCATGAAACGCCTTATCAAGTAGGAGCTCGCTCTGATTTGAGTTTGACTTCCACAGGACGCCTGCAGGCAGAAATTTTTGGTCAATATGCCGCATCCGAAGGGATTGATCCGGCGGCAATTTATGTAGGTGCTTTGAAAAGGCAAACAGAATCGGCATCCATCCTCGGGAAATGCCTACACGCTGAAGATCGAATTCATTTCGACCTCGCTTTAACTGAGCTTGACTACGGTCTGTGGGAAGGACTCAGTTCTGAAGAAATTAGCAGTCATTGGTCCAAAGAATATAGCGAATGGACCCACGAATTCATCTGGCCTAAAGCAATTTTTAAGGATACATTTGAAAACACATTTAAACGCATTGAGGAGTGGATCCAAAGGATCCAAGATCTGTATGCTCCCGGAGATACGGTCATAGGAGTCACAAGCAATGGAATTCTCCGATTCTTTGCTCTTTTAGAAAAAGCAAAAAGAACCCTTCCAATAGAAAAAGTCAAAACAGGCCACTTCTGTGAGCTCCTTCTTTATGACGACCATTTGAAAATTAGATCTTGGAATGTGAATCCGATTATTTATCTAAAATCTCATAAATAATAACAGCGTGATCGCACAGGTCTCTGATTTTAATATCTTTGATCTCAATTGTCTGGTGATTGGAGTCGATTGATTGTTCGAGCTGTTCCAATGCTTTATTGATATTTTCTGCCATGCCCGATCCAGTCCATGCAGAAACATATACAACCCGAGTCATTGCCAAAAGCGCTATCATATCCACCTGTTTTTTTCGTTTTGTATTTTATACCAAATATCATGAATACTCTTCATCCCTAACTTTTTAAGGAAAAATCCACTATGACATCTCTTGTATCTACTTCTAATTTTAAAACAGAGTTTTCAATATTTAAAGAAACCTATCGAAAAGCATCCGAAACTCCCCTTTTTTCTAAACGTGTATTTCAACTCTATCCTGAATCTCCCCAACAATCTCTTGCTAAGATCTTTGAAGTCATGGAAACTTTTCTATTTCGGATTCCCAAAATAGCAAAAACGAATGACTGCGCGCAGCTAACACAGAGACTTTATGAGATCAATGTCATCCTTTGCCACCCTTCCCTTGAAAAGGCAGATTTGTTCATTGCAATTGTAGCGGATCTTTCTCCTGCGCTTGATTTAGAAAGAGAAAAGCCAGACCCCAAATCAGAAAAAGCGGAAGAAAAAAAAGAAAGTGGCTCTTTGTTTATAGACAAAGTACTCAGTTTAAATGATATCACTTCGCAATTTATGGATATGATTATTGCCGCGGGCAATTCAACAGATGAAAAATGTACAACCAAGCGCCGAAAATTAGAGGAAAAAAAATCTTAAGATTTTTTAAAAATCAGATAAAATGGCTTTGTATAGCCAAAACGCTGCCGCAAAAGAATTTGGAGCTCTTTTTCTGCTTTTCTCAAAAGCTCCTCTTGCCCAGCTTCTGGAGTATCGGATAATTTGACGCCAATTTCTAACTCGGCTCCGCGGAGTATCTTTAAATCTTTAAAAATAAGCTTTTTAGAAAAATTTGTTTTAAAGCACTCCTCGATTGCGAGATGAATCAACTGAGCATCTACTTCCGCGGAGTGTCCCCCCATTTTAATTCTCAAGGAACGACCTCGGTTCAACCCATAAAATCCGAGAAATAAGAGAAATGCCGCACCCAAAAAACCAAATCCAACATGTGTGAAGATTTCAAAGCGGTGCAAAAGACAAATTTCCAATCGCATCCGCACATCGGGCAAATAGGGGAGGCTTACAAAAAAAAGGCCTGCTGAAAAGACTGCAAATACAACAAGTAGGTGAAGGAGCGATGCGAATGCTTGGCGCGGGGTCATATTTAAAAAGCCTCTTCAAATCCCTCTTCGGGAATTCCATCTTCGCTAGTAGAAGCAACATGGGCGTCAGGAGAAATTAAATCTTTAAAAATTACATGGACAGACCCTACATGAAGCCCTGACCACCGGCTGATTTCTTCTGCTAGCCGAGTTTGTATCTCTTCTGCTTTTTCAGGGATGGAAATGCCGTAAAGGACATTGATTTCCACCCGGACATCTACCGAATGTTTTTTTTGATCTTGCTCAACATGAATCCCCTTCACTCGCTCTAAATCCCTGCCCAAGAGGCTATCGAAAAGATTTCCCTCGATCAGGCCGATCCCTTCAATTTTCGCAAGACATTGCAAAGCAATTCCTTGAAAAACACGCGTTTCAATATCGCGGATAAAAACAGTCTCCGGAAGCTCGATTTCCCTAGCATCCATATTTTTTAATTGGTCATACATAACGGCTGCCCCTTCTTAAAAGTCGATTGTAACAAAAACAGACATGCATGGAAAGTTTTTCTGACTTATTGTAGACTAGGGTACAACATCTACAAATTTAATTTACAACCCTATCCCATACGAGCGCATCATGACGCCTTTTTCTTTAAATACTTACGCGCTGATCGGCGCTTGCCTAATCGGAGCTCTCTCTTCCTACCTCGCCTACCGGAGAGGGAAAAATCCTTATCTTTGGTTTTTTATCGGCTTTTTATTTGGGATTTTCGGGATTATGGCAATCTTTTTTGCTCCATCCAAAAAAAAGATCCCAACTCTTCCACCGGAGCTAAAAGATGAACCTATCCTGACAATTTCAGGGCCTAAGGATAAATTTTGGTATTACTTGGACAGCGCGCATCAAAAACAAGGACCAATGAGCTACAATGCCCTGACCTTCCAATGGAAGGAAGGAAAAGTGGATCTCTCGACCTTTGTCTGGAACGAAGAATTGGTGGACTGGAAACCCCTTCAAGAACTTGTAAAAGGGTAAAAAGAGGACACTTTCTAAGAAAGTGTCCCTTAACTGCTGCTTACCAGCTAGCCTTGACGATTCCTGGGATTAACCCTTGCAGGGCCATCTCACGGAAGCAAAGACGTGAAAGCTTAAATTTACTCAAGAATCCGCGCGCACGGCCGGTGAACTGGCATCGGTTTCGGAGGCGGGTCGGGGAGGAATTTTTAGGGAGCTTATTGAGGGCATCCACAGCATTGAGCCGATCCTCAACAGATTTGTTCATATCGAGGATTGTTTCTTTGAGCGCCTTGCGCTTATCCCACTTTTGTTTCACCATTCTCTCGCGTTTTTTCTGCTTAGCGATTGAAGATTTTTTTGCCATTGGTCCTCTTGCTTATTTCTTGCGAGCAGGCCCTTTTTGGCGCTGCTTGCGATTGGGGTCTTTCTTGTTGATCACGTAGACTCGTCCCTGACGTCGAACGATTTTATCGCCCTTGGACGGGTCGGCCTTGATGGAAGCTTTGACTCTCATGAATTTCCTCTCATACAAAGGGATCTTTTATACTCTATGCCTATTTTGATTTCAAGCAACTTTCTTAGAATCTCCCCCCAAATTTTTAGTTTGATGGGTTGCCTCGAAAAAAACCAATCTCCTGTTGAAGATTATTATTCTTTCGAGTATATTGGGTGAAATTTTATTTTAATTTTGGTGTGATTTTATGAAAAGAACCTATCAGGGAAGCAAAATCTGTCGCAAAAAATCGATTGGATTCCGCGCCCGAATGAAAACAGCAGGCGGACGCAAAGTGATCAACCGTCGGCGCCGAGCAGGACGCAAGACACTTTCTGCCTAAACCAAGCGGTGGAGCAATGAGCAGGTTAACCCAAAGATTCAGGTTTCCTAAAAGCTTACGGCTCCGCTCTCGCTTCGAATTCCAACGCGTTGCCAGACAGGGCGAGCGGAGAGTCGGAAAGTTTCTCTGCATCGACTGCCGCCCTTCTGAAAAGCTAAGACTTGGGATCAGCGCATCGGCAAAATACGGCACAGCTCCGGAGCGCAATCGGTTTAAAAGGCTGGTTCGCGAAGCGTTTCGGAAGTCCTACGATCGTCTACTCCCCTCCCATCTCGACTTAAATATAATCCCCCGTCAAAAAGCCAAGCAGGCCAGCAGTTTGGATGTCATGAACGAACTCGTTCATTTATTGATGCCCGAGCCTTCATGCATGGTCTAAATGAATCCCAGCAAAAAGCAGTACGAACGACTTCAGGCAGAGTCCTCGTCTTAGCTGGCGCCGGCACCGGCAAAACACGGGTCATTGTCCACAGGATTGCCCACCTCATCCAAGATCTAAACGTCTCCCCTCAATCTATTTTGGGCCTTACCTTTACCAATAAGGCAGCGTCCGAAATGCGGCACCGAGTAGAATCGATCTTAGGTAAAGAACAAGCCCGCCAAGTGACCTTGTCTACTTTCCACAGTTTTTGCATGCATGTGCTTCGCAAAGAGATTGAGAGACTTGGATATACCCGCGAATTTAGCTTATACGATGAACGGGATCTACAAAGGCTAGTGACCCAGCTAACCCGAGAAATGTTAAACCACGATGGGGAACTTCCTTCTCTCGGCCCAACAAGGGCAGCTCTTGCTGAGGCTGCAAATCAAGGTTTTTCCGCAGAAGAAGCAATGAGCGAAAATCAAACTTGGCACGATGGGTTTTCTAAAGATCTCTATGTGCGCCTCCATTCTACTTTGCGCGCCTACAATGCCGTGAGCTTCGACACTCTCATCACACTGACAATTCGCCTTTTTGAAGAACATCCAGATATCTTGAACCGCTATCAAGATCGGCTCCGCTATCTGATGATCGATGAGTATCAAGATACAAACCCGGCCCAATTTCGACTCGCAGAGCTGCTAGCTGCAAAATATCAAAATCTCTGCGTAGTGGGTGATGACGACCAATCCATTTATGGCTGGCGCGGGGCGGAAGTGGAACATATTATCCATTTCAAAGCAGACCATCTCATCAAATTAGAGCAAAATTACCGCTCGACTCCGACGATCTTGGAGGCTGCCAATTCAGTCATCCGGAACAATCAAAGCAGGCATGATAAAAAACTGTGGACTTCCCAAACTACAGCGGACCCCATCGAAATTTTCAACGCTCCTACGTGCGCAGATGAGGCCCAAGCTGTGATTGCAAGACTGCTTCGTTTGCGAGAAGAGGGCCTCAAGTGGCGGGATATGGCCATTCTTTATCGCTCAAATGCTCTTTCAAGAGCCTTTGAGCTGGCGCTCATCCAAGCCTCTTGGCAAAAAGAGGGGCAATGGATCCGCGGAATTCCCTATGAGGTTTTTGGAGGGTTGGAATTTTCTGAGCGATCCGAAATCAAGGACCTACTCGCCTATTTGCGCGTAATTTCCAATCCCCTCGATCAAGAAGCCTTGCTTCGCATCATCAATGTTCCCCGCAGGGGCATCTCAGATGCGCTTCTCGATATTCTCACGCAGCAAAACCGGGCAGAAAATATTCCTCTTTGGCACCTGCTTGAAGAGATCGCCTCTGGCAAAAAAACCTTTAGCCAACATCCCAAGGGCATGACAGGTGTGCGCACCTTTGTCGAGTTGCTAAAAACCGCTGCCAATCGTTTCCGCGAGCCACCTCTTGCAGACACCCTCACTTGGCTGATTGCTGAAATCAATTACAAAAAGGCAATCGAAGAAGAGGTCAAAAGCGAAAAGATGCGAGAATTTAAGTGGGAAAACGTCCAGGAGTGTGTAACTGCCCTGGCTCAATATGAGCAAGATTTAGAGCTTCGAGGCGCAAAACAGGAAATCAGTCTACAAGACTTCATCGCAACCACGACGCTTGCGCGCCAAACCATCCAAACGCACTCCAAACAGACCCAAGAAGATAAAGTGCATCTCATGACGCTCCACAGCGCAAAAGGGCTGGAATTTCCCGCCTGCTTTCTCATCGGACTTGAAGACGGGATCTTGCCTCATGAAAAAAGCATGGCCCAAACGGGATTAGAGGAAGAGCGGAGATTGTTTTATGTCGGAATTACCCGAGCGCGAAAATCCCTCACTCTCAGCATGGCAAGATCGAGAATGCGGATGGGCAAGCCGCACCCGACCAATCCTTCCCGGTTCCTCTTTGAAATTCCAAAACATCTGCTAAAAGTTGCCGATCATAAAATTTTCAATTAAATGGATTCAATTTTGACGACAATCATTCTGCGCCACCGGCGCGAAAATCTAAAGAAGTGCTCTCTTCGAGGATTAGAGAGCCGTTTGGATTTAGCCTTTTATACTTATCCGATAGCTCCGCTTCCCGATCTCTCCGGATATCTCCTTCTCAAGGTAGGCGCGCCGCCTCTTTCCAGGCGCGATTGCGAAAAAGGGCTCTTTTTAATCGACGGCACCTGGCGTCTGGCTCAAATCATGGAAAAACAGCTTGCCCGCCCCATGGAGAGCCGCAGCTTGCCCGAGGGGTTCGTCACCGCGTATCCTCGCCGGCAAACAGATTGTCCAGATCCATCTGCTGGGCTGTCTTCGGTGGAAGCTCTTTACATTGCGCACCGCTTGCTCAATCGCCCTTTTGCAGGCGAGCTTTTGGAGCATTATCATTGGAAAGAGCAATTTTTAGAGCTGAATGCCCATCTTTTAAATTTGATAAATACCTAAACATCTAAAAACGAATATATTACAATTCCCCCCAAACGTGTAATTGCACGTTTGGGGGGAATACCGTACTATGCAAATACCATCTTCTGCAGCTTTAAAAGACGCGCGTGATCAAGCGCGCGCGTGTAACATTTATAACACGCGGGAAAGTATTTTTCCTCTGTCCCTAATTCAACCGATGGACCTACGCAGGTGGCCACTCCATTGACATGTTTTAGATTCATGATCGATTTGCGATTGCAGTAATGGCAGGTCGCCTTTACCTCTTCGATGGAATCTGCCAACTCCATGAGTCTGGCCGATCCTTCAAAAAGGCGGGATTTAAAATCTGTGCGGAGCCCGTAGCAAAGAATCGGAATATCGTAATCCAAGGTAATGCGCCGAAATTCTTCAATGACTTTTGCAATCAAAAATTGCGCTTCATCGACCAAAATACAGCTGACATCCTTATAGTCTATTCCTTGAAGAGACGTTTCATCGACGATGAGTACATCTGCGTCCATTTCTAGCCCCGCCCTTGACTTGATCTGTCCCTTGCCAAAACGGGTATCTAAATCAGGTTTCATCAGGAGAATTTTCTTTCCCTGCTGTCGGTAATTATGGGCAACTGCAAGCAAATTGAGCGTTTTAGCGCTGCCAACTGTTCCATGTCGAAAATAGAGCTTTGCCATATGAATCTCTCCAAACAATGAAATGGGAGAATACTCGGTTTTATGATTTCTGGAAAATCATTCGTCGCAGAGCCGTTATACAATAAAATGATTGGCGGCGTCGATAGATCGGTAGCGACAATGCGACCATACTCTGCCTACCGCGGCACTCACTGCATCAAGAGTCTGAGCACATTTGTAAGTGAAATCAAACCTACGCATGCATTCTACCGAAATATACACGCCAACAAGCGCACCTAGAATCACCCCAAAGTCACGACCAGGATCAGAATCACCAACCAGAGAACGTCCAATTAAACTGCCACCTTTTGCAAATAACCCACCAACAAAGACGAGACTGCCAGTTACACTAACAGATAAACCTATCTCGCTCGGCCTAGGACCAGGCCCCCCAAACCCTCTAATAC
>JAZKAZ010000009.1:13711-15188 GCA_040388845.1 Chlamydiota bacterium
GAATCCCATTTCGTACAAATTTCTCGATTCTCTGGACTGTATCTCGGCAAGTAGGACATCTAGCTTTTGAATCGAGTCGCTGCGCGTTCCTCAGACATTTTTCATGGAAAGGGTGTTGCAATCCCCTCGATCCCTCATGAACCACAGCAGGGTCGTTATCATCGCTGAATGATTCTAAACAAATCGCACAGTCTGTGCGACTGGGAATCTCGCAGGTTCGAATGCGCGTGATTGCGGTCATATTAAAAACTCCAATTATTTTTTAATAAGGGAAGCTTAAAGCAGATAAAACAATCATTGCAACAGGTGAAAATTACCTTTGTCTATGCGCCGAAGGCCGGGCTAACAAAAGAAAGCTCCCAATCAGCACAAATCCGATGCCGCTCAAGAGCGGCAGGGTGAGAAAGCCCAAAAAGGAAAAGCCGGGACTCGTACAAGGGGCGTTCGGACCACAGACGTGCGAGCTATGCAAACTAGGAAATTGCTGCGCAAGCGCATGATAAAAAGCAAAAAGCCCCCCGAAAATCACAAGCGGCATAGCATACGGAATGATATTTCGATCGTCTTTATAGGCTGCGATGCCGAGAAGCAGCGCTAAAGGAAAGAGAGCGATCCGCTGATACCAGCAGAGATGGCAGGGCTCTACATTCATCATTTCTCCAAAGTAGAGACTGCCCAAAAGTCCGGCTAATGCAACAACCCAGGCAAAATAAAGGGCGTAATTCCGAAACCATCTCATGATTTTTCCTTAAGAATCTGATCGATTCTTTCCTGAATTGCAGGGAACGAAAGAGATGAAGTGGGGATCCCATTCACATAGACTGCGGGAGTCACAAAATTTTTTTCTGTGATTGACTTGGCCCATTCCAAATTCTTGTTCAGCTCATCATAGTGGCAATGGGTCTCCATACAGGCTTTTAACTGCACCAGATCGATCCCCCCCACTTTTTGAGCCATCTCAAGTAGTTTTTTTTCAGAGATCGCTTTTTCTTGAGAATGTAAAAAAATTTCATGAAGGTAGAGAAAAAAACGATCGGGAGCGCGTTTATTGACCTCTAAAGCGGCATTCGCAATGGGTTTGGATCCCGGAAGAAACGCGACAGGGACGACTGTATAGCGGGCTTTGCCAGGGTCGATGTAGCGTTCTCGAATTTGGGGGAACACTTTTTTACTGAATTCGCGACAGTGGTAACATCGAAAATCCTCAATGACAACAATTTCCACTTTAGCCCGGGCCTTGCCCAACGTGGGATAGCCCTTTGTTTCAATGACGACAGAATTGGGCTCGCGGAAAAACTGATAAGCAGCGCCCCCGCTAAAAATGAGAAAAGCTGCAAAAGCAGTTGCGAGTACAAGGACTTTTCTTGGTTCCATAAGTCCCGCATACAACATTTTCCAATTGCTGAAAACTCCTTAGTTTGTACTCAACTCCTTCCAAAGTTCCAGCCCTAATTCCAAAATTACGAATAAGAAAAGG
>JAZKAZ010000009.1:15198-16088 GCA_040388845.1 Chlamydiota bacterium
CTTCCCCCCGCTTAGCTGGGTGGGGCCGCCATGGTGGCCCTGTTTTCCATAGCGCGCGATCCACACCATGAGAGTGGGCAAAAAGCCTAACAACAGGGCGCAGCCGATGCCTCCTGCATAAATGAGAGCACTGATGAAAAGATGGGGCTTAAAAAGTGCAATCACTGTGGGAGGGGCAAAGGTAAGGAGCCCTAAAAAGAGACGTCTAATCCCTTTTTTGGGAAGACTCAATCCATCTGCAAGGAAGTCAAAGAGTCCGAGAGTCACTCCGAGAAACGAAGTGGCGATTGCGAAAAAAGCAAAAGCCTGTCCGAGGATTGGAATCGAATTGGACTCAACATGGTGTCTGAGAGGCGCCACAGCTGTCTGTTCCAGCTCCATCGCTTGTTTCAAGCCGAATTCCCCTTCGAATGGAACAATGCCGAGAATCAAAAACTCCCAAAGAAGGTAAATCAAAAAGGCAATCGATGTTCCGGAAATGATCGCAATTCGCACTTGGCGGGCGTCCCGTTTTAAATAGGCCGTTAGACTGGGGATAATTCCCTGATAGCTAAAAGAGGTAAAAATGACCGGAAGCGCAATCAAAGAAGAATTCCAGTCTGTTGCCTTCAAAGCGGAAAATTTCACAGAAGGCAGGCCGAGCGCGACAAAGGCTAAATAAGAAACAATGAGTCCTCCCATCAATACAAAATTGATCCGATCCACCATCTTTGCTCCCGCGTAGACAAAAGGAGAGAGAAATCCGACAAAGAGGAGGCAAGAAAGAGAGGGAGATAACTCAGGTCCAAGCCAATCTCGAAGGAGTCCGCCTCCGCCTGAAATATAGGCCATGCTCTAGCAGTAAAAAAGAAAGAGATAAAGGATCCAAGCAAAAACTTTGCCGGGGCGTC
>JAZKAZ010000009.1:16098-16473 GCA_040388845.1 Chlamydiota bacterium
ACAAATTTCTAACAGGAGAAGTCCTGTGCAAGTCATGAAAAGCCAGCAGAGAAAATAAACGAAAAGGGCAGGAAGAAATCCGCCAGAGGCGGTTACAACAGGCAACGCCAGCATGCCGGCGCCGATCGAAGTTCCCGCTACAAGAAGAGTCCCTCCAAAGACAGGGCTCCAGGAATATTTTGAAAACATTTTTTGACTCAAGGTTGCGACATCCAAACGAGTATATTTTTAGATTTTGTTCTCGGCGAGCCTTTTCTTGACTTATTTTTAAGAGGTAGAATACCATGGCTCAAGCATTTTTAGAGTTCCCCCTTATACGTGCAACCGACAGTTTATAAAGCAGACCAGCACCAGATCCCTCCTGACAAGATTGAT
>JAZKAZ010000009.1:16483-18541 GCA_040388845.1 Chlamydiota bacterium
TCAACACGCTCACTACGTGATTCAAAAATTGAGACAGGCAGGCTACATCGCCTATCTCGTTGGCGGAGGGGTTCGCGACCTTCTGCTCAAACAACGTCCCAAAGATTTTGACATTTCCACATCGGCAAAACCAGAAGAGATCCGGAATGTCTTCCGAAACGCCATCCTCATTGGCCGCAGATTTCGCTTAGCTCATGTCCGTTTTGGAAAGAAAATCATTGAAGTTTCGACCTTTCGCTCCGGCGATACGGAAGCATCCGATTTAATCGTCCGAGATAATGTTTGGGGCTCGGAAGAAGAAGACGTCCTAAGGCGCGATTTTACGATCAATGGGCTTCTCTACGATCCAGAAAATCAGACAGTGATCGATTATGTAGGAGGCTATCAAGACCTCGAAAAAAGAACTTTGCGAGCCATCGGCCAGCCTGATCTCCGATTCATTCAAGATCCGGTCCGAATGATCCGCCTCATCAAATTCTGCGCTCGGTTCAACTTCGAAATCCATCCGCTCACTTTTGAGGCGCTTCTCAACTGTAAACAAGAAATTGTCAAAAGCTCATCTGCGCGGATTTTTGAAGAGCTTCTACGGATGCTGGAATCGGGAGCTGCGCGCCCTTTTTTCCATCTGCTGAACCAATACGGGCTTCTTCACCCTCTTTGCCCACCCCTTGCCCGCTATTTAGCCGAATATCCTGAAAACCTCTCCTACCAGCTGCTCGGTCAAATCGACTCGGAGATTCGGAAAAACCCGACGCCATCTATCGACCGCTCGCTCCTATTGGCAGCTCTTGTTTTCCCTTTATGTCACGATTATTTAGCAGATCGGGTAAAAACGGATCAAAAAGCCTACCATTTAGGGCAAATTTCTGAATTGACAAGCTGGATCATCGACCAGATTTTCCATCCGTTTTTTAAGATCCCAAGACGTATGGCAGGAATCATGTCCTTTCTGATCAGCTCTCAATTCCGGTTCATCCCGCTCGACGGCCGCCCCGTCCGAAGGCCAAGAGCTCCTCGAGATCCTCTCTTTCCACTTGCGCTTGACTTACTGAAGCTGCGCAGTGCCATCCAACCCGAAATTCTCCCCTCTTACACTCTTTGGACTGAGGCCACCTTTGCCTCCCACACTCCAGCAATGGCAACTCCATCTAGCAGCTATGAAGACCGCCCGAAACGAAGGCGGCCAAGACGGCGAAGAGATTCTGAAAGAGGTTTTGAAAGACCGGATGCAGAATAAAATTCTGTGTGAGGCCCTCAATGTGGGCTCTGGCATTTCGCTTTATCATACAGGACCTTGCGCAAGCGAGGGACCCCTCCCTTCCCTTTTTTACTTTGCTCTTTCTGGTCCAGACACCCTCTGCCTCGATCCCTTCAATCAACCCGTTCAGTTTTTACAAGGGAAAAAAATCCGCGTTTTTTCTCTCACCCTTCCAGGCCACGAAGATGGCCTCCCGCCAACGGAGGCGATGGGTCTTTGGGCAAAGGATCTAGAAAATGGAACCAACTGCGTGGGCAATTTTGTAGCCCAAGCTCTCACTGCCATTGAATTTGCAATCAAAGCGGGGTTGATCGATCCAGACAAACTTGCGATAGCCGGCCTTTCACGTGGCGGATTCCTTGCAGCCCATGTAGCCGCCCACTGCGAAAAAATCCGCCATCTCGCCGCATTTGCCCCCCTGACCCGGCTCTCTAAAATTAAGGAATTCAGCGCGCTCTCCGATCATCCACTAGTCCGCTCTCTCGATTTGGAAAATCTAGCTCCCGCCTTGAGCAATCGCCACATACGGCTTTACATCGGAAATAGAGACACACGTGTAGGGACAACCGACTGTTTCGACTTCGCCATGTCTCTTGTAAAAGATGCCCATGAAAAGAAAATCCGCTCCCCCCAAATTGAATTGATTATCACCCCATCGATCGGTCAAATGGGACACGGCACATCTCCTGAAATTTTTGCCCAAGGCGCCGAGTGGATTTTAGCGAAGCTGGACTGATTGTTACCTGCATGTTTTCTTGTATGCACCAGGTTACAGGATAACGCCGAGGCGGCTAAGGATA
>JAZKAZ010000009.1:18551-31987 GCA_040388845.1 Chlamydiota bacterium
GCTCTGATCCCCAAGCTCCGCTGGCCAAAGGACTGACGTCCTCTGGACACCTTGTTTTTTAGTACAAGAATGAATAGGTGTCCAGAGGACGCTAGTCCCTTGGCCAGCAGAGCTTGGGGTTCGGGGTCCTTAGCTGCATTTTGCAGCGTTATCCTGTCACCTGGTGCATACAAGAAAACATGTCATATATTATTTGGTCAAAATGAACGAAATCGATTTATTCATCATTGCGGGAGAGGCCAGCGGAGATCTGCAAGGCTCCCATCTTGTGCAAGAACTCCTTCGCATACGCCCTTCCCTAAAAATTGGCGCAGTGGCGGGGCCTCTCATGCGGACGCTTAAAATTAAGCCCCTATTCCGCATGGAGGATCTTCAAGTAATGGGCTTTATCGATGTTCTTTTAGCTTTGCCTCAAATTTACCGGCAGTTCAAAGCGATCCGGGAAAAAATTCTGGAGCTTTCGCCCAAGGCTGTGCTTTGCATTGACTATCCTGGCTTTAATTTGCGGATGCAAAGATCCTTAAGAAAAAAAGGATATAGGGGAAAATTGATCCATTTTGTCTGTCCTACTGTATGGGCCTGGGGGAAAAAACGGATCCCTCTCATGGCAAAAAACCTCGACCTCTTACTGACTTTATTTCCCTTTGAAAAGGCCTGTTTTTCACATACCTCCCTTCCTGTAGCCTATGTTGGGAATCCCATTGCTGCAAAGGCTGCTGCTTTTATCCCTTCAAAAACTTTTCGGCAAAAATATCAAATTGGAGAGGCTCAAAAAATTTTAAGCCTATTTCCTGGTAGCCGCAAAAAAGAAATTGAGCGCAATTTGAAGGTGCAGATAGAGACTGCCCAAGAAATGCAAGCTCTCGACCCTACGCTCCAAATTACCCTTTCCATTGCCCATTCCGATCTGGAAGAGACAATTCGGACGCTCGCACAAGACCTAAAAGCCATCTACATCCGCCCCGCAGACACCTATGATCTCATGAAAGCCTCCCATGTTAGCCTTGCTACATCCGGGACCGTCACGCTGGAGCTTGCACTCCACGGCACGCCGACTGTGGTCAATTATGCAATCAGGCCACTCGACTGCTTTCTGGCTCAAAAAATATTTCGGATCCATCTCCCTTTTTATTGCATTGTGAATATCATTGCCTCCGAGAGGATCTTTCCTGAGCTGTTCGGCCCCCAGCTAACAGGGGAACAAATGTTTTTTTGGACCCAAAAATTATGGCTTGATGAGGGGGAACGGAGGACAGTTCTAGCCGGGTGCGATAAAGTACGCAAGTCTTTGGGAATCAATAATGCGGCAGAATCTGCTGCGGAAAAAATATTTTCCATTCTCTGAACTTTCCCCTATTTGCAACTCAACGGTGGATTTTTAAGTTCCGGTGCGGTAAATTGAACCCTATTTACGGGAATTTTATGTCCGAACCTTTTAAAATCTTCATTGATCGATTGAAAGGGGGCCGCATCGAGTCAATCGATGAAGCCTACGATCCCTCCTTTTTCGGCGTAGAGGAGCCCGAACTCCGCTTCCCATCAAAGGTGAATGTGAAGGGAGAAATTTACTTAACGGACGACCATCTGGTTCTGCGGCTGAAAGCCAGAGCCTCTGCTCTCATGCCCTGTGCGATCTGCAATCAGATGACCCAAGTCGAACTAAAAGTCGATGATTTTTACCATGCCCAGCCGATCGAAGAGATCACCGGAGCAATTTTCGATTTTAGCGAACCATTGAGAGAAGCTTTACTGATCGAGCTTCCCAAATATGTCGAATGCAAAGAGGGCAAGTGTCCTGAAAGAGCCGTCTTGACTCCCTATCTCCGCCCCAATGTGGCGCCTGAGAAAAAGACCCATTTCCCCTTTGCCGATATAGATCTAAATTAAATTTATCATTTATTAGGAGAAAACTACCATGGCTGTACCACGCAACCGCACATCCAATGCGAAAAAAAACTCGCGCAGATCGCATCATGCAAGAAAACCAAAAAATCTCTCTGGCTGCCCCAATTGCGGAAAGTCTCGCCTTCCCCACCGAGTCTGCCCCTCTTGCGGCCATTATAACAGCAGAGTCATTGAGACCAGTGAAGCATAAGCTTTCGATCGGCGTTGATTTGATGGGTAGCGACAACGCTCCCCCTGTGCTATTGAAAGAATTAGCAGCCCTTAGGCCTACCTTGCCCCCCGGGGTCGACTTAGTCCCTATCGGCACCGCTGAATATGAAACGCTTGCTCGTCCACTCCATTACAAAATCGCATCTCAGGTCATCGAGATGGACGAGCACCCGATTCTCGCTTTGCGTCGAAAAAAAGAAGCTTCCATCTCTTTAGGGCTCCGGCTTTTAAAGGATGGGACTCTCGACGCGTTTGTCTCTGCGGGCAATACCGGGGCGCTTGTCGCCTCTGCAAAACTTACCCTCTCTACTCTCCCCCGAATTTTACGTCCTTGTCTGCTTGCGCTCATGCCCACAAAAAAAAAACCAGTTGCTGTACTCGATGTGGGGGCCAACGTACAGGCCAAAGCCGCCCATTTGGTTCAATTTGCATTGATTGGCGCAGCTTATCAAAGCGCAAGAGGCATTGAAAAACCGTCCATTGGAATTTTGAATATCGGCTCAGAGGCCTTGAAAGGGACCTCCGAATTGCGCCTTGCTTATCATCAGCTCCAAACATTTGTCAATCCCCCCTTTAAGTTTGCCGGCAATATCGAAGGAAAGTCTGTTTTTGATGGAGACGTGGATGTCCTCATCACAGATGGATTTACGGGGAATGTTTTTTTAAAAACAGCCGAAGGGATCGCAAGCCTGATTCTAGACCAAATCGATGCCCATATTCCAACCTCCGAACTGCAAAAAATCCGCCCTCAGCTCAATGATCTCCATCGCCACCTCCACTACGCCGAATACCCTGGAGCCCTCCTCGCAGGAGTCAATGGCATTGTGATCAAATGCCATGGCTATTCGACCCCTACGGGCATTGTAAATGGAGTTCGGGAAGCGATCTCCTTGGCCTCCAAGGGGTTTCTGCAAGTTCTTCAGGATAAGTTATATACACAAAAATAACAGGACATTAGGCCATTCTAATATCTCGCTTTATATCCCTCCTGCAAAACCCGCCCCAATGAACTCTTTTTTTTGCTGGAAAAAGAAGCGGCATTTGTCTATCATTTAAAGGTTAGTAAACGTGCTTCTCGCACCCTGAGAAACTGGATCTCTATGCATGAAATTTTACTCAATATCGAATCGAAAGAAATCCGCTATGCTTATTTAAAGCATGGTCAGCTTCACGATCTAATTTTCGATCGAAAAAAATCTCGCCAAATTACTGGGAATATTTACCGAGGGCGAGTCACCAATATTCTTCTGAATATCCAATCTGCTTTCATCGACATCAACGAGGGTGAAAATGGATTTATCCATATTAGCGACATCTTAGAAAACACGAAGAAGTTTGAAGAGATGTTCGATATGGACTTTGATCTCGATTACGACATCAGTAAAATCGAATCCACGCCTAAGACAAAAGATATTTCACAGCTTCTTAAAATTGATCAATCTGTTCTTGTCCAAGTTGTGAAAGAGCCCATTGGGACAAAAGGGGCAAGACTCACGTCCAATATCTCAATTGCGGGACGCTACCTCGTCCTCCTTCCCAACAATCCCCACAGAGGCGTTTCTCGCAAAATTGAAGATAAGGGAAGCCGCGATCGGCTGAAAAAACTCATCCGCTCATTTGAGATGCCGCAGGATATGGGTCTCATCTGCCGCACCGCGTCTGCGAATGCCACGACCGAAATGTTAATCGAAGAGGCAACCGACCTACTTCATAACTGGCAATCGATTGTGGAAAAATTCAACCAGTCCAATGGCTCGACGCTCCTCTATGAAGAATCGGATCTGATCAAACGAGCCGTCACCCTGGCCGTCGATAAAAAATTCGACCGCCTTTTGATTGATGATCACGCCACCTATCAAAGATGTAAGCACCTCTATCAGAAATATGCCGCGGAGCATCCGCTTAAAATTGAATTTTATCGCGATAAAGTTCCCATGTTTGAAAGGTTCAATGTCGAAAGAGAGATCGATCGAGCGCTCCGGCGTAAAATTTGGCTTGGCTCAGGAGGCTATCTCTTTTTTGACCGAACAGAGGCGATGCATACAATCGACGTGAACTCCGGCAGAAGCTCTGCAAATTTAACGGGCGGAGATGTGGAAGAAACTCTGGTTCGGATCAATTTGGAAGCAGCAGAAGAGATCGCACGCCAGCTTCGGATCCGCAATGTGGGCGGCCTCATCATCTGCGATTTCATCGACATGCGCTCGCGCAAAAACCAGAGACGCGTTCTAGAGCGGCTGAAGGAGTGCATGAAGGAAGATTCGGCTAAATGCACTATTTTGGGGATGAGCGAGTTCGGCCTTGTAGAAATGACCCGTCAAAGAAGCAGGGAATCTCTTTCTCAGACCGTTTTTACAAGCTGTCCTTATTGCATGGGCAGCGGCCTTGTCAAAAGCCACGAAACCCTCTCGGTTGAAATTGAACGGGCCTTGAAAAAGTTGATTAACTGCCAAAATCAGTTTGGCCTCAAACTCGTGATCCACCCCGACCTAAATCGTTACTTGGACTCCGGCGACAAGGATTACTACCATAAACTCGCAGGCATCTCGAATGCCCAGATTGAATTCGCAGTCAATGACACTCTCCACTTGAACGAGTTCATCTTTTATTCAACGCTGAATGGTCAAAAAATTGACACCTGAAGATCTCTTAATCTCTCAGTTTGAACTTTTGCAGAAGAAAATCCCCCCCAGATTTAGGGAAATTCTTCTGCAATTTTATGCGTGCTACCACACTGCCATTCTCGCATCCGGCCAGAAGATTTCCACTGCCGTTCCCCACCTGCTCCTCTTTTTCCAACTTTTGGAGGAGCAATTTCATCGCCCTTATGTCTTCGAAACCTATCATCAAAAGATCCGCGCCCCTATCGATTATTATCAATTTGGGATCGATTTTATAGGCCCCTTAGTCGATCTTTCCCATTCGACGATTCTCGGAGCTGAATATCTCCCCCGCATCTCTTCTCAATTGAAAAACGGGGAAAATGTCATTTTGCTTGCCAATCATCAAACGGAAACAGACCCTCAGGCAATTGCAATTCTGCTCCAAAAAGCAAAGAGCGATCTGGCCGAAAAGATTATCTATGTCGCAGGAGAACGAGTCGTCACCGATCCTCTCGCAATCCCGTTCAGCATGGGCTGCGATTTGCTTTGCATCTACTCCAAAAGGTATATAGACCATCCTCCCGAATCGAAAGCCAAAAAGCAGCTTCACAACAAAAACACAATGGGATTGATGAGCAGGCTCCTGGAAGAAGGAGGAAAAATCATCTATGTTGCGCCAAGCGGCGGCAGAGACAGAAGAAATGGACAGGGAACCATTGAAGTGGCTCCCTTCGATCCTCAAAGCATCGAGATGTTCTACCTCATGGCCCGAAGAGCAAAAACCCCTACTCACTTTTATCCTTTGAGCCTATCTACTTACGATCTTCTCCCCCCGCCTGAGACCATCCAGACAGAACTCGGAGAAATTCGCACCGCGAAACGCTCTCCCATCCATCTCGGTTTGAGTGAAGCTTTCGATATGGAAAATTTTCCCGGATCTAAGGAACAGGATAAAACGGTGCGCAGAAAAAATCGATCCGATGCCATTTGGAAGATTGTGCAGCACACTTACGAAAAGTTGAAAAAATGATAGTATAAAAAGGTTTCGTTGCACCAATATTAGCAAGGCTAGCTGACTTCAAGTTATCGAATAAAAAGGGAGTCCAGAGGGGCGTTGTTGCATAATTAGCTGCCAGTATATTGTCCTAAACGCCAATAATTTATTTACCACAGAGCGCATAGAGGACACGGAGAAAAGACAAAAAAACGCGCGTTTCTTTGCCTCTGTGAGCTCTGTGCTCTCTGTGGTAAAAACTAATAATGAGCATGTTAGGTAAAACTGAAATTACGCAAATAACGCTGTCCAGAGGTGTTTTATGCAACGGAGCCGTATGAAATTGTTTATGTCCATTGTAGCTGTTCTCAATCTGATCAATGGAGAGAGCGCAAGCTTCAATCCTCCCTCTTTTGAAGAGATTGAAGACCTCTCTTCGCTTTCTTTGCTCAATCCCGATCTGGCCGAGCGCAAGATTGCCAAGCTGCGCCTTTCAAACGGCTTTGAGGCTCTTGTCATTTCCGATAGCGGGGCGGATCAATCAGCAGCAGCTGTGGCAGTGGGAGCGGGATCGTGGGACGATCCGTTGGACTATCCTGGCATGGCCCATTTCTGCGAGCACATGCTTTTTATGGGGACGCAAAAGTACCCTTCCGAAAGTGAGTTTTCCACATTGATTTCCGACTACGCTGGAATGACGAACGCATTTACTGCGCCCAACCAAACTGTTTATATGTTTTCCTCTGAGACGGGAGGATACTTACCTCTGCTCGACAGATTTGCCCATTTTTTCATTGATCCCCTTTTCAATCCAGCCAATATCGCACGCGAAATGCACGCAGTGGATCAAGAATTTGCCAAAAATATCGAACACGATGGCTGGCGCGAATACATGATCTTCAAAGAGACCGGCAATCCCCAGCATCCCAATCGGCTATTTTCTACTGGCAATTCTGAGACTCTTGGAAAAATCCCTCAAAGCGCTCTTGTAAACTGGCACCGGAAATACTACAGCGCAGAGCGGATGCGTTTAGTCCTCTATTCTTCGCTTCCCCTAAAAGTATTGAAAGAGACGGTAGCTCAAACCTTTAATGCCATTCCGAAAGCGCGTGAGATGCATCCCGACCATAGCTATTCTCTGAGTTCTACCGAACAGCGGGGCCATATTACCTATGTTAAGCCCATCCAAAACTTAAGGCGGCTTACCTTGAGTTGGGAGCTCCCATCCAATCTCTCAGACGATCCTACAAAATCAGCAGACGTCTTAGCCTATGCCTTACAACGGGGACAAAATTACAGCCTCTATGAAAAGCTCAAAGAAGAACAACTCATCGACAGCATGTCGATTCGGGTAGATGAACTGGGAGGCAAAGAGCACCGCTTTTTCCAAATTACCCTGGACCTGACACAGGCGGGACTTGAACAAATAGACACAACCGTCTTCCGCTGCTTTCAGGCAATTGCCGGGATTAAAAAGAACGGAATTCCAGCGTATCTCTTCCAGGAGAAAAATGCAGTTGCCAAGCTCAATTATCAATATCAAAGTAGACAAAACGCATTTGACTATATCATGAAACTCGGCTCGAGCCTGTTTGATGAACCTTTAAGCACCTATCCGCGCGGAATTCTCCTTGCCTCAGAGTACAGTGCACAGAAAATTGAAGAGCTCGCAGAACTCTTGCACCCTGAATCTTGCGCCCTTTCCCTCATCGCCTCTCCAGAATTGACAAAAGTGATCCCAGAGCATCGCGAAAAATGGTTCGGCGCTGAATATGCCATCCATCCCATCCCTTCTGAATGGCTCTCGCATTGGTCAAAAGCCGCTCCTACTCCAGAGATTAAGATCGCAGAGCCCAATCCCTTTCTGCCCACTGAGATGGGCCTTGTGTTGGAAAAAAACGCAAGTTCTACTCCCATGCTGATTTCGGATACCGACCTTGGGATTGCCTATTATGTGAGATCCTCCGAATTTCCAACTCCCGAATCTGTTTATCACCTCTATCTTCTCTCTCCTGAAATCAACCCGAGCGCGCGCAGCTCTGTGCTTGCATCAATCTATCTGGACCATCTAACCGATCTGCTGCATCCGCAGTTGTCTGCAGCCTCCCTTGCAGGGCTCAATTGCAGATTTGATCTCGATCGCTCTCGCATCCATCTGCAAATTTACGGCTTTAGCGAAAAAGCTCCTGTTCTTTTGCGGGAAATTGCCAGAAGAATGCCCTTAAATCCTCCATCGCCCGAGCAGTTTGCCCTCTATGTATCAAGACATGAAAAAAATTATCTCAATGCACAGAGAGAACTTGCAGCCCGTCAAGCAAAAGATCTGCTCGACTCTGTGATCAACCAAGATAAAACGACAAAAAAAGAAAAACTAGCAGCTCTCAGAGGAATTAGCTACGAAGATTTTTTAAGCTATCATGAAAAACTGTTTGAAAAAACTTACCTCGAGGCGCTTTTTGCGGGGAACCTAAAAGTCTCTGATGCGCAATCTGCCTGGCTCGACGTCGTTCATCTCCTTGGCAAGACGCCTTTCCCCAAAGAAGAGCACCCGCAAACAAAAATTCTCGAGCTCCCTGAGAGCCACGGCCCATTTTCAATTCGGCAGTCGACGCTTGCTCAAGGAAACGCAACACTTCTCCTCATCGATGAGGGGGGATTTACTTTCGAAAATAGAGCTGCATCCGAGCTTCTTTCCGTCATTCTCCACGATGCCTTTTTCAATGAACTCCGCACCAAGCAAAAAACAGGCTATATCGCGCAAAGCAACTGCAGCGAAATCGAAGAGCGGCTCTTTCAGATTTTTCTCGTCCAATCGAACTCCCATCAACCCGAAGAGCTTCTTTTCCGCTTTGAGCTTTTCATTGAGGAATTCAACGAAACCTTGGCTGAAAAAATCTCTCCCGAGAGATTTTTGACTCTAAAGGCAAGTCTCATCTCTTCTCTAAAAAACCGCTACCGAAGCCTCCAAGACAAAGCTGCGCTTTGGAACCTTCTCTGCTTTGAAAAAGATGGGGACTTTGTCTTTGTAGAAAAACGGCTGGCTGCTTTAGAGGCTTTGAGCCTCGAAAATTTCCTATCGATCTCAAATAAATTTCTCTCCAGAGACAACCGAAAACGGCTTGGGATTCTGTTTGAGGGGAAACTTGCCGAGCCTTTCGCCTATCATCCCGTGGGTATCCCCCAACTAGGCGATATCGCAGGATATGCTGCGCGGCCAGGCAAGAAAAAGTCTTCTTTAGAAAACGGAGCCGCTGCTGCCCATTTGGATTAATATTGGTGGACACCGTTTGTAAAAATCAAACATGTGCATCTCCTCTCCGAAAGAGGGCTAAGGGAATCCGGAATCCATAAGATCCCGTTTTCTCGGAGATTTAACCATTTCAAATTCATCAGCTTATTATCAAAGGAAGCTGGAATTTTTTTAATTTGATTCGAGAAAAAATCAAGTTTTTTCAAACCGATCAAATCAAAAATGCAATCAGGGATGGTCTCAAATCTATTGTGCGAAAGATCTAAAATCTCTAGATTGAACCATTTCCCAATGCACTTGGGAAGAGCGGTGAGCAAGTTATCGGAAAAGGTCAAGTGCTGTAAAGAACTCGGAATTCCGATAAATTCTGGAAGCTCTCGAAGCTGATTTTTGTTTAGATATAATTTTGACAAACTGGACAACTTGCCAAGAGAACTAGGCAGTTTTTGGATCCGATTGTCATTCAGCCATAAGGTCTTCAACAGGCATAAACTGCCTAAAGACTCTGGAACTGTCTGAAGTTGATTTTGATCGAGATGGAGGCTTTCCAGTACGAACAACTCATCGAGAGACTCCGGGATCGATTCGAGTTTATTTTTGCTGAGGTGCAATTCTTTTAAACCAATTAAATCTCTCCCAATATCACGAGGCAACTCTCGAAGCTGATTATTGGTGAGATATAATTCTTTTAATTTAGGCTTAACCCCGATAGGCGGCAACGTTTCCAATAAATTATTGTCACAATCGAGGCGCTCCAATTGGGTTAACTCACCTATGGAATAGGGAAGGAGACAAAGTTGATTTGTGTTGAGTGATAAATCCTTCATCTTATTTAAATTTCCAATGGACTCTGGAAGAGAGCGCAATTGATTATCACTGAGAAATAAACTCTCTAACTGAACTAATTTATCCATTGAGTTTGGCAGCTCTTTCAACTTATTCTTATTCAGATGCAGCTTTTTTAGATTCGTCAAATCGCCAATAAAATTGGGCAGAGATTCCATTGAATTATGAGAGAGATCTAAAATTTCCAATCGGGAGAGCTTGGTGATTTCTTTTGGAATGCTTTGCAGTTGATTTGTCGAGAGGTTTAGGTTCGTGAGCGCTCTCAAATTGCCAATTTCAGAGGGGAGCAATGCTAGCTGTTGATTTGAAAGATCGAGTTTTTGGATTGCATCTATTGTGGGCAGCGACGAAGAGTTTTTTAGCCATTCGTGAAAAGCTGCGGCTTTTTCAGGTTTGGGCAGCTTTCTAAATGGGAGCCCTTCAACTACTGAAGATTGTTTGGCAATGCACTCAAAAAGAGTGCACAGGCCCTCCTCTTGAATCTTTTTTGCAAGGGACTCGATCTCCAAAGAATGATCGGGGCCGATCTCCTCTGCACTAAATCGCGCTATCTTCTTAGCAATAGCCCTTGTCTTATCAATCGCTCTTAAGAAAAAATTTTCCCAATTGGGCAAAAGAGATCTGTCTGCAATCGAATCAAATCTGTAATTTTCCAAAATTTTTTGAGAAAGCAAAGAAAAATACAATTTCCGAGTTCCTGGCTCGGTCATCTGAACAATCGTCCGATCGACTCCTTCCAAATACCCTAAAACGATGAACCCAGGGCCTCCTCCTATCTCTGTAAATAGCTCATAGTTTGCTCTGCTTACTTGTGCAACCGTCATCCTTCCCCGTCTATTTTTTAAAATTATATTTAACGCAATTTAAAGATGCGATAAAAAAATCAAAAAAATTACTGACGGCAGCCACACTACTGCAGAAGTTTGGCGACAAGCGCTGTCCAGCCGGTTTGATGCGAAGCGCCAAGACCTGCTCCATTGTCTCCGTGGAAATACTCATAGAAAAGGAAGTAATCTTGAAAATGAGGGTCCCTCTGGAATTTTTCCACCTTCCCTTGAAAGGGGCGCATTCCATTGGAATCTTTTTCGAAAAGCCGCACGAGCCGCCGGGAAATCTCTTCCGCCACTTCTTTCAAAGTCATTTGCACTCCAGAGCCGGTCGGACATTCGACCGTAAATGCATCTCCAGAGTAGTAGTGGAATTTCTGGAGCGCCTCGATCAAGAGATAGTTCAAAGGAAACCAAACAGGTCCGCGCCAATTGGAATTGCCTCCATAAAGATCGCTTTTTGATTCTGCAGGCGCATAGTCGATTCGGTTGATTATTCCATCGCATTTCAACACAAAGGGATGGTTTTTGTGGAATTTAGAAAGCGAGCGAATCCCATAGGGACTTAAGAATTCTTTTTCATCAAGCATTTTAACAAGCACCTTCCGCATTCGATCTTGATCCAAGATCGCAAGCAGGCGTCTTTCTTTCTGCCCAAGTGTCTCCATACAGGCAACTTTCGTGCAGAGATCCGTTCGATGTGCCAAAAACCAATCGAATCGTTTTTTAAATTCAGGCAATTGATTCAGCTGTTCTTCTGATAAAGTGGCCACTGCAAATAAGGGAATTAACCCCACCATGGAACGGACTTTCAGATAATCCCAAGTCCCATCTTTCTTTTGGAGCAAATCATAATAAAAGCTATCTTCCTCATCCCAAAGTGGAGGAGAGTCTGGATGCTGGAAATTGATCGCATCGGCAATGAAAAGAAAATGCTCAAAAAACTTGGAGGCCATATCCTCATATCCTGGCTCTGTCAGGCTCAGCTCAATTGCTATCGTCCACATGTTCAAACAAAACATGGCCATCCAACTGGTCGCATCAGACTGCGTAAGTTTTGTCCCTTTCGGCAATTGCTCGCTTCTGTTGAAAATGCTGATATTATCGAGCCCTAAAAAGCCCCCCTCAAACACATTGCGATCATCCTTGTCTTTCCGATTGACCCACCATGTAAAATTCAGAAGAAGTTTTTGAAAAATACTTTCCAAAAAAGCCCGGTCTTCTCGTCCATGTTTTCTCTGCTCAATTTTATAGACTCTCCAGGAAGCCCATGCTAAAACAGGAGGATTGACATCTTCGAAATCCCATTCGTAGGCAGGAATCTGCCCATTGGGATGCATGTACCACTCCCGAGTCAAAAGAGTGAGTTGTCTCTTCGCAAAATCGGGATCAACTAGGGACATTGTCAAACAATGAAAGCCCAAATCCCAAGAGGCAAACCAAGGATATTCCCAATTATCGGGCATCGAAAGGACATCGTCGCTATAAACATGCCGCCAACGGAAGTTGCGGATTTTCTTATGAGACTCTGGCGGAGGATTTTCCGGATCATCTCCGTTCAGCCATTCTTCAACTACATAGTTATAGTACTGCTTTGACCAGAGAAGCCCCGCTAAGGCCTGCCTCTGAATGGCTTTTTTTTCCTCGTTTAATTCCTTTTCCCCCTCCAATTCTGCATAAAAGAGATCAGCTTCCGCTTTGCGCTTCGCAAAACAAGATTCAAAATCGGCAAATGGCGCCACCATCTCCTCATTTGTGAGGCGAAGCCGAATTTCAAGAGAACCATTGGGCGGGATTTCAAGGATATAATGAAGGGCAGCTTTCGTCCCCTTTTGATCCGGATTGACCGCATTTTTATTTCCTGCAATCAGGCATTCCTGAAAGGCGTCTTTTACGTAGGGAGATCCATTGGGAGTCCCGAAAAGTTTTTCTAAATTTGACTCATTTTCGCAAAAAAGCGGTTTGGGAATTCCTTCATAGTAAAGCCTTCTCGTCCCTAGACCTGGATGATTCAAAAACAATTGGTTTTTTTTAGCCTCGATCAAAGCAGGCTTTTCCTTCCCCTTCCAACTCCAGCAAGTGCGCAGCCAAAACGTGGGTAAAACATGAAGACGTCCCAGCTGATTTGAGCGATTGAATGCCTTTAAACAGATGACGAGATCTTCGGGAGAAACTTTTGCATATTCGACAAAGAGATCATAGTATCGATCCTCATCAAAAACCCCGGTATCCATAAGCTCAAGCTCAGGCTCATTTTTCCCCCGCCCGTGATTTTTCAGCGCTTCATACGGATACGCTTCTTGAGGATATTTATAAAGAGCCGACATATAGGAATGGGTTGGAGTATTATCGAGGTAATAGTAATACTCTTTCACATCTTCGCCGTGATTGCCCTCCTCATTATTGAGGCCAAAAAAACGCTCCTTCAAAATGGGATCTTTTCCATTCCAAAAAGTAAAGGCAAAGCAGATCTTCTGATGATTGTCAGAAATTCCTAAAATTCCATCTTCGCCCCAGCGATAGGCTCGCGATGCCGCTTGATCAAACGGAAAATACTTCCAAGGATCTCCATCTGCGCTGTAATCTTCGCGAACGGTCCCCCACTGCCGATTGGATAGATAAGGGCCCCACCTGCGCCAATGCTGCTTCTTTTCCCGGTCCTCCTCAAGTCTGATTTGCTCTTCATTCATATTTTTGAGGTATACCACAATCGGCTAAAAACTTGGAATGCTCAAACCTGGAGAAAAAACAGGATCCGCTTCGCGGGCAGGATGAAAGAAGAACGCGATGTGCGGGTTTTT
>JAZKAZ010000010.1:0-618 GCA_040388845.1 Chlamydiota bacterium
CGGGTTTTCGTGCGTTGTAGATTAAGAGGGGCGCCACGCAGAAAAAGAGGCTGCCGCCGATGAGGAAGCACTCTAAGACAATCAATGCGCCTGTGTCGATTTGGCTCGGAGGGAAAAATCCTACTACAAATCCAAAAGAGGCTCCGAAAATCCCGAGTAAGGAAACAATCCACATTCCTGGATTTCCAAAGGGAATTTTATAGATGCGGGGCGTATGAGGATGTTTGTAGCGGAGGCGGATTGCTGTGATAAACATCAGGACATACATGATCATGTAGAGCATGGAGGCTAAAGCAACGAGGGCCCAGTAGGAGCTGTTGACTGAGGGCATAAAAAGAAAAACTGTGGAAAGAACGGTTACGATGATTGCTTGGGTGATTAGAATGGAGACGGGCATTCCCTGTTTGTTCGTTTTTTGGAAAAGGGGAGGCAAATCTCCATCTTCTGCAGTGGCAAGAAGTCCTCTGCTTGGACCTACGATCCATGTGCTCATCATCCCGAGCGCGCCAAAGGTGGTGACTGCCGCAATCACAGGGATTGCCCATCCCATATTGAAGGCCTTGAAAAGATAGGTGAAGGCCTCCATTCCCCCTGAGGCGAGTTGGATTTCGTGTGCGG
>JAZKAZ010000010.1:628-18929 GCA_040388845.1 Chlamydiota bacterium
CAGAGAGAAGGACAAGTTGATTGATTGAGGCAAGATCTGGAATCACCGCGCTCCAATTAAAACTAATTTGCGTAGGGCGCCCGGAAAAGACCCAAATAGCTCCCATGAGGATAATCAATGCAATGGGTAAAATGGTTCCAAAAAGAGCTGTGATCGTGCTGATCCAGCCTGAGATTTTCATTCCGAGAAAGTTGATTAAAGTCACGGACCAGAATGTGACGAGAATTGAGATGAGGACATAGGTTTTGTTATTTGCCAAAGAGGGATTGAAGATGTAGGCAAATGTAGATACGATAAATGATAGGATAGTGGGATACCAGATCACATTTTCGATCCACTGGAGCCAAATTGCAAGAAATCCAAACCGAGGGCCTAGCGCCTCTTTTACCCATGTGTAGACTCCTCGATCCGGCCAGCCGGATGCGAGTTCTGCGGAAACGAGTGCAACGGGAATAAAAAAGAAAACAGCGGAGAGGGCAAGAAAAACAATCACTGACAGGCCGTATTCGGCAAGCAGGGGGAAATTTTTAATATTAGAAATTGCGCAGACATTCATCAAAGCGATCATCCCGCCCGTCAGCGCCTTTTTTTTATTCATAATCGTCCTTGTTCCAAAAGGACGATTATAGCGCGCAGGCGGAAAAAAAAGGAATGAAAGAGAAACGAAAATTTAGTTTTTTTTGTATCCGTTAATATATGTGTTCATCTTTGGTCCTTGGAACCGACTGGGGGTTGCTTGCTCGGTATATACAACCACATGTTTTTCGAATTTTTGATTGCTGCGCCGATTTACTGGAGAATAGAGGCTTTGCTGAGAGCACTGAATTACTTTTTTCTGCGTGGCGGCAGGAATCACTGTAAGAACTGTTTTGTTGCTGTTCCATCTGTTGATTTGAATGAGTTCTGGATTATTCCAACGCTGGCGATTTAAAACACCTTGGTGTCGACTTAAAACATCTTGTTGACTAATGATAAAAGACATGTATATCTCCCTTTTTAATTTTAATATTATAAAAAAATGCCATTTGAATTGCAACCATAATTAATGAGCATAAGCTTTTTGCCAATAGGGGTGTGTTAAATCTTTTTCATAACAGCAAGTTTTCGGATCATACACCCGGGCTGGAGCGAGATTTTCCCCGTAGTATCTTTGAAGGAATTTTTTTGGATCATTGGGGACCCATACCTCGATTCCATCGAAAAGGGCCTTTTTAAGGGGGAAAACGGCATCGAAAGAAATGGGAGCTTTGCAGCGTCTTTCTCGAATCTTCCACCACTCTGGAAAAAATAAATTATTTTCTAACGAGAAAATATAGGAAATTTCTTTTGAAATTGGATTGATTGCAAAATGATAGATATCGATCATTAATCCCGTTTCTCGGATAAAAATTTTAAGATAGCTGTCTGGATGTTCCCGAGAAGACCAATCTTGGACGGCATATTTTTTAGAGTCGAGTGTGCTAAGCGCCCTGCGGACATTATCAAAGTCAGGCAGCAGAACGGCAATATCGATATCGTAGTCCCAAGGAATGATCCCTCCGTAGCGGTAGGCGCCAAGGCAGGTTCCGCAGTCAACCCACCAGCAAATATTTTTTTCATCGAGAGCTGCTGCAATATCCTGCAAAGCGTTTTTTTCAATTGCCAAGTAATTTTCATCGCCGGGGCGTCTTTGATAGCCTTCCGACTGAATAAATTCCGCGCAATTGGGATCTCCAATAAAGAGGCCCAATTGTTTATAAGTTTCGAGCTGAGAGCAAATGGCAGTTGAATTTCGAAAGATTTTTAGGCTTTCATAGCGCTTTTTTGTGTGGGGATCTAAGAAACTCAATCCTTTGGCGGTGAAACCGAGGAGCGCGCTTAAAGGAAGGGCGGCGAGACTTGAACAGGTTTTGAGCCAAAAATGGTGGCTGTAATCAAAGCGCTGTCTCAGCTCCCAGCCTCCTTGAGGTGTTTCTATAGCTTCTCTGCCTGCGAAAATATATTGGAAAGGGGAAAGAAGAAGATTTCCGGCACTTTCAAGCCCGCTTGCGTTTTGGATCGATACGTTGAGAAAAGGATCCGCTGTTAAAGTATAATAAGAGCAGACAAGCGGCATAAAAAAAGCCATGAGGCATTCGACAAAATAGTTCCAAAACTTCTCGTACATGAATAGATTCCTTTATATTGTCCTTTGGATGGGTGTCTATCAAATCGACGAACTCTTACTTTGTAGACATCCTCTTGGACCTGATCCTATTCAACTTAACCTATGAAAATCAATTTTATTTTTAAAGGCAGCTTAGTTGAAAGAATTATAAAATTTATTTTTGATAGACTGCTTACTGTTGCCACTGATAGAGGGAGTGGGCGATACAAAAAGGATAATAGACCTCTACGAACGCCTTTTCAAAGAGGCTGTCTCCGAAATAGATGACGTCCTTGCCTGCAAATTCGTGGAGCAACATAGGGGGGATGAGGATTCCTGTCTCCTTCATTTCCACTTCTAGAAAACGATCGTTGAATGAAACCTTCCCGTTGGAAAATTCGACAACGACGTATCCAGTCTTTGTGTTGACGAGCTTCATAGGCTCTCCGTTGTTAAAGCTGCTGGCAAGGGCTGCTGCGGCAAGAATAAATGTTCGTTTCATGAGTAGCTGTTTCCTATTTTTGCCATGTAGGCGTTGAGTTCTTTGATTGTGATTCCCGGCTTTTGAGCATACTCTTGGAGAAGAGGGATCCGAATCTGAAGAGCCGGGATTGCACTTTCCAGTCCATAAGATCGATAGAGATCTGCCATTTGGTCCACATTTAGATTTGCAATTTTGCATTTGGCGCTGTCAGAAAGAGGTAAAGATCCATTGGGCAAATAGACCAGGTTATTGCGAAGCTGCTCATTTTTATCGGGGAATGCAAGGCCATTGTCAATTTTTTTTAAGCCGAGAATTTCATTGCCGAGGGCGTCATAGCCTTTGGGATAAACAAGAATATTGCCCATGTGGCCATCGGTGTCGTAGGTGCTCCAGAGAAGAATATTCATATCTTCAAAATCGCTTTGGTCAAAGCGGGCGGCAATTTCCTCGTCGGAGAGGCCAGCTGCCTGGAGTGCTTGCTGCGCTTCGAATAAGGTGATTGCATTTGGGACGACTTCTTGGATGGAACAAATTTTTTCCCGGCAAGCGGCGCCGCAAAGCTCGAGGTAGCGATCCATCTCTTCCGTAGGCACACATTGGCTTAAATCATAGAATTGGTCGGATTGTAAAATGGCCAGCACTGTTTTCGGAGCAATGGAATCAACGCCTATACTCAATGCAATTTGATAAGCGAGGGCCTCTCTCATGGATGAGTGGTAGAGGGGCATATTTTCTCGGAGTGGACTTCGGTCAAGAAGCGTTGCAAATCCTTGGGGATTATTGATACAGCCCGCATCTTCATCGAGGGGTTTAATGACAAAGCGGGGATGTCCGGTTTCATCCAAGAGAAAGTAAGAGCCGCTGACTCCTTGATTGGAAGTAGGAGTGAGGCGATCGGGGTCGATCTGATACGTTCCATTTTCAAAAAAAGCAGAAGCAAGGGAGAGAAGGTCTGCGTACACAGGATCAAAAAGGGATTTTTCTCCGATGAAAGGACGAAAATTTTCTTTAATTTCGGCAAGCTCTGCCTGTCTTTTCGTGAGCGCTCTATAGAACAGCTCCATCGATGGGTAATAGCGAGTGAGCTGGTTCCAGAGCCAAGAAAGAGGATTAAAAGTTTCGATTTCCTCCGTAGAGGAATGGATGAGTTCCTCCAAAAGAGGCAAGGCTTTCTGAACAAAAAGCCATTTGGGAACAAATGATTGTTTAAAAGTTTGCGGCAGAGATTCTAAAGGATTAAGCGGCTGTCCTTTGTAACTATCGACTCTTAACTGCATTGGATTCCTTAATTAACTAGCGAAAATGCTAATAAATGGCCAATTTCCGGGCAACTGTTATAATAATAATGAATTGGTAAGTTTAATTTTGTGTTTTTTCCTATCCTGGATATCCTGTTAGTTGTTTCTGGGTAGTCCTAAACATGTAATGCTCAGATCTAGGGTAGTGATAAACCTGTAAGGCCGAGAGTGAAGAAGTTTTAAACAGGATCCGCTTCGCGGGCAGGATCCTGTTTTTTTCTAGATCCGAGCATTACATGTTTGGGACCACCTGTTTCTGTCCAATACTGTGTTTGAAAGGGATATCTAAGCGGGAACTTTTGGCCGAGTCTGGCCCTTATGTTTCGTCCTCATCTTTAAAGAGAGAGCCGAAATCTTTTTTTTTCTCAGGGCCATCTAATCCAAACAATCGATGAGCCTGGTTTGTAGAAGAAGGGGGGTGTTCCGGGATTTTAACTTTGAATTCCTCGCAGAAGTTGAAGGCTTCCCTGTCGCGGATGTATTCGGTGCCAGGGACTAGGCAATCATTGGGTTTGCCGATCGCATAGTATCTGCAATTTTTGCAAACGTGAAGATCGGCCTCGCAATGAGGGCAAACGGCTCTGAATCCGATCTTCACGGGAACTTCGCTGATGTTTTTTGCGCATTTCCAGCAAATCATTGGTTTCTATAATTTCTGTTGCCAACGGGAACTCGTTCGTTTCGCGAGGCGGGAGCAAATAATCTATTGGAAACAGCTGTTGTTTGAGTGGTGGTTTGAGAGAAAGAAGTTGGATGGTAATTACGAAGAGATGCTTCTGTGGGACGGAAATTATTTACATTAGGGAAAGTTAGGATTCTCGATACGACTGCCGTCGTGACAGTCCTAGAAGTTGGTCCTTCCTGAACTATAGTGGTAGTGACAGTAGTCACATCTTGCACGACGACGGTGACAGAAGGGGGTTGGGAACGGGCCGTTCTCCCTTCTAAATTTGACCCCATTTGTTTTTGATCGGATCTGAATGCGTGATTATAGCTAAGTGGATGCAATCTATTTGCCATAAAATTTTCCTATTAGATTAAAGCCGGCCCTAAAAGAGCCGGCTCTGGTGTGATTAATTACGTGGGGGGACATTATCCCGTCGTTGCCTAGGCTGGCCCACAGGCTCCCGTTCTTGTCTGTCAGGGAGATTGTTATTTCTATGACCTTGCATGTCTGCGAAAGCGTTCATAACAAATCTCCGGTTATTTGCTCTAGCTACAACTGCATCATCAAGTCTCGGAAGAGCTCGAGGTGCAGGAACTCTGCCCGGCGCCACTTCTCTCATTCGAGCTCGAAGAGCCGCATTCATACGATCTCCTCCTACGGGCTCATGGTCCCTCGGATTTTGAGGAGGAGCGATTGCGCGAGCAGGCGCTTGGTTTATATCGACGACGCGCCTCAATTGAGGAGGAGCTGCCGGCGGATGAACCAAGGCCACAGGCCCCCGGTTTAAAAGAGGAGCCGCTCCAGAAGCTAGATAACGTGGCCCAGGAGCTATATAACGCGGCATACCCACGTTAATATGCCCATCTCCAACTACTTCGCGAGGGCGTGGATCCACTAGAGGAGCCGGATGATGACTCCGAAAGATTCTTTGATACCAGCGAAGATTCGGGCGAGCCACAATGGGAACCTGGATAGGGCCTGGTCCAGCGTTGGGTCTGCGTCTTGGGTTGTCATCGACGCAGCAGCAAAGAGTATTCAATGCTGCAAATCCAAGAGAAACGAGGAGTGCAACAGGTGCAGGCAGCAGCAAAAAGCTAACAAGCGCCGTCAAGAGAGAAAGAACCACTGAAGTGATTTTTTTCGCAGTTGAACTGGCGCCTTCGTTGAATCTGGGAACTTCATTGCGATGGGGAAGCAATGGGTTTGGGCGTGGTTGAATAGTTAGGCTCATAGATCACCCTAGTATTGTTTTGCTCGAACATGATTGTTCATATTTACGTTGATGAGAATGCATTCGTAGCGATCAGAATGTCTTCCTGTATTGGAGCCGATAATGATTGCATCATTGAAAGCCCAGTCGCGGTAGATAGAAGAATCGCTTGGATCCAGTTCCCAATGCGTGTTATCGCTCAACATGATGAGGCCGGAATTGGGATTGAAGGGAGCTAGCACATTGCCATCGATGTCGACCAGGATATCTCCGGAAATTACTGGACTTGAAGGCACAATATAACGTGTATATTCTCCGTTTTTAACCGGTCCAAGAAAGAGATTGACCTCAAGAGTAGATCCCGTATTTTTGTTGATCAGTCGGTAGTTGTAGCTTGAAAACCAGCGATGGTTTTGAGTGATCACTAACGGTTCATTTCCGTGCCAATTGAGAGCTTTAAAGCTGTCGTAACTATTGATTTTCCAAACTGAACCATCCTCGATCTCCACAGAGTCGCCGAGCGCAGAAACTGCTGCCAGCCAATGAACGGACGATGGATAGTAAACAGGAGGATAGCGATCAAAAATAAACCCGCAGCGGGCATCTTCTTTCGGAGCGTAATCCATCGCCGCATCTACTTCATTGCAATCTTCTGAATTGCGGAGCTCTTCCTGTATTTGGGCAATCGCGTCCGGATTCATAGGACGAGTTCCGATAGATATGCGGTTATCCACTTCACAGCTGCTACCCAAAAGCAAACTCGGCGATACAAAGAGAAGAAGTGTGAACGTTTTTAACAACTTAGAGATGTTTTTCATGTCTAATTCCTGGTTGAGTTATTAAGGAGAAATCAAATTTTGACAAGGAGGTTATCAAGGGAGCTTTTTTTTGTATATGGATTCCAAATCCCTTGGAATTTGCACCACGCTAAAGCCTCGGAAACAGGTCTATAACTAAAATTCGTCTTGCGGTATGCAGCCTCCTCGCGTTAAAGAGAAAAAGAAACAAACACAGATCTGGATTCAATTTGAGACGGGCTTGGATTGCAGTTTTTTTACTCAGCGCAAATCTTGCTCACTGCGGAGCTCCTCCCGATTTTCTATCCTTTGGAACGGGAGCGTTCGATATCATGCGCGAAAAACATCGAACCTGGGAATTTGAAATCGAATATAAATTCCATGTGAAAGGGTGGAAATCGCCCAACCGCTATCTTGAATTCCGTCCTCTTTTGGGCTTAATGGCAACTGCCAAGGGCAGCTTTTATCTTTACCTCGGCATTAACTTCGATCTCCTTTTTTGGGACCACCTTCTTTTTGCCCCTGGATTTGCTGCGGGATACTATGCTGCGGGGCAAGGAAAAGATCTCGGATTTCCCGTGGAATTTCGCTCTGGAGTTGAGCTGGCTTGGCAGTTTTCGGATTGGCATCGATTGGGACTCCACTTTTACCACCTCTCGAATGCGAGCATTGGAAAAAGAAATCCAGGCGAAGAATCTTTGGTTCTTTTCTATGATATCCCTCTGGTTAAGGGGTTTCCATTCATAAGAGATTTAAAATAATAGTTTGTAATTTAATTAATATTGATTGTTAATTATATTTTAATTAAAAATAGTGATATCTAAGATATAAGTGTTCCCGATGAGTCCCCAATGAGTCAAGAACTGCCCTTCGATCCATTTCCCTTTATCCATGACCCCCATAAACAGACAATCATTAGCTCCGTTTTTAATTTTCTATTCGAGCCTGCCTCAGATCAGAAAATTGTTCCCCTCCCTTGCGGAGATAAGATCTCATTGGAAATCACAACGCCAAGAGAATGGGCGCCAGGCGGTTTGACAGTTGTGTTAGTCCATGGCCTTTGCGGCTCTCATAAGTCGCCAAATCTTGTCCGAATGGCCAAGCGTTTAGAGCCGAGAGGGATTCGGACCGTTCGTTTCAATATGCGCGGCTGCGGATCTGGCAAGGGACTAGCAAAACAGATCTACCACAGCGGCAGAAGCGAGGATGTCTTTGAAGCGATCAAGGCTTTAAAAAAAGAGCATCCCGATTCTCCGATCGTCTTGATCGGGTTTTCTCTCGGGGCAAATATCGTGTTGAAACTAGCCGGCGAATTGAATGAACTGGCGCGGGAATTTTTGACTGGAGTGATTGCGATCAGCCCACCTGTGGATCTCTATTCCAGTATTCAACGGTTTGGGCAGCCCGAAAATGCCCTCTATGAGCGCTATTTTTATCGTCTTCTCCGCGCCGATGTCTACTATCGGCATCGGAAATTCAAAGACTTAAGTCCTGTCGATCTTCCTCGAGACCTCAAACTCTATGAATTTGATCAGCTCTACACAGCCCCTCATTGCGGCTTTAAAGACGCCCGAGATTATTACAACAAATGCAGTGCTGCGCATGTTGTCGAGGATATCGCATTGCCCTGTAAGATCCTCCTCGCAGAAGATGATCCAATCATTTCTTCGTCTTCGCTGGATGGCTATAACCTCCCTTCCAATGTCTCCATCTTTAAGACAAAAAAAGGGGGGCATATGGGCTACTTAGGAAATCCGACAGGGGTTAAAGGGCTTTACTGGCTCGATTCGCTGCTCATGGATTGGATTCTTGAATTCTAATAGAAATATATCTCATTTGGTGTAAGCAACTTATATCATATAGCAGTTTCTGTTCAAATAATTTAATATAATTACATTTAATTGTTTATTTTGATATAATAAACTATTAATTTAATAGAGATTTGATATCTATGAATGCAATGCCAAGTATTCCTTCTCCTCTATCTGCATTTAGTGAAGCTGAGCAAAATGCAGATTTCGATGTCTCGGGCAATCGTGCAGGCGTTTATTTGGCCACTGATGCAGCGGGCGGAGCGCGCCAGATAGTTGCGCTCGTTGGCGGGGTCGCCTCGCTATGCGGCACCGCTAAAGTGATAGCTTGGGCAGGTCTGTTTTTTCCTGCCATTATGCTATTTACGGGTCCAGCGTGTGCGGCAGCTGCTATCAAATGGACGATTCCCGATGCTAAGGAAGCTCTAAAAATAGCGGAAGCGCAATTGAAAAAAGCAGAGACAACACCCTCAAATTTGGTGAATCTCAACGAGGCGCAAAACGCCGTAGCAAACGCAAAACTGGGACTAACCAATCACAGACTTTTTCTAGCAATGGGTCTTGCTCAGACTGCTTTGGGAATTGGGTTGCTGGGCGGCGGCATTGCTGCAGTGAGCAACTGTTTGCCTGCTTTAGGCGCCGCCGGAAGTTCAGCACTTGTAGTGGCGGCAAGTGTGCTATTGGGTGTGGTGTATACAGTTCGGGGCTCAGTCATGGGATACCGCGCATACAAAAATTATAACATGGTGAATTCCTTTCATAAGGAGTTTGAGGAAAACGGAAAAAAATCTGTCGACAGGGCAGTTACATTCATGCAAACGCAAGAGGCTCTAGGCGAAACCTATTTGAATCTGCGTGTAGATAAATCATGCTTGCTGATAAAGAATGCACAAAAGATTGTCACTGGAAGGTATACGGCCCAAGGCATCCAAGATGCAGTAACAGGCCAGCTAAGCCCCTATAACAGAGAAGAGAAGCTTGAATATTTAAGGCGTGTAGAGAAAGGCATTTATTCAGAAAAACTCAAACACACTGTCTCTAAAATCATTGCATTGGCAATGTTGATAGGCGGAATCCTGGCAATTGTAGCTGCCTGTATTGCATCAGGCGGAACAGCGTTAATTGTGGTAGGGATTGTCTCCGCTGTTTTCTTTATAGCTATGGAAGTAATTTTCTTCACTTACGATTCTTCCAGAATTTTCACTCGGTATAGAGATTGGAGCTATGAACCGCTTCGATTCACCGAGTGCCTTCCTTCTAAAAATCTCTAATAAAAATCAATTTGGAAGCGTCTGGGGAATCGCATTGGCCGCAGAGAATTCCTTGTTCAAGGAGCGGACGGAAAGGATCCAGAAAACGATCGTGCAGGCAATCAGCGGCAAAAGGAAGTGGGTGATCGATAAGACTGAGCCGGTTCCTGCGAGTTGAATCAAAAGAATTTGGACCCAGGCAGCGCCCGATTTGCCAAGGCGAGAGCCTACTACATCGATTGCGGCTTTTCCTTTGACTTTTGATTCTTGGTCGAGCGGAATGTAGGACATTTCTTTCGTGGAGTCGAAAAAGGCATATTTCATCACTTTGCTTGCGACATTTTGGAACGCTCCAAAGACCACAATCAACATGAGCGGAGTGGTTCCGAAAGAGCCTGTTAAGGGAGCGATCCATTCTGGATTGAGAAAAAGAGTCAAAAAGATGAGACTCGTGACTCCGATGACGATCGGCGGCAGCTGCGCGCAGAAATGCCATCCCAAATAGCGGATGATGACTCCACTGAAAAAGAGGGTGATGATGAACGAACAGACTCCCACCGATGAGCTGACGGTTGCCATAAAGGCTTGGTAGGCGCCCGTTTCTGGATAGGCCAATTTCAAGTTTGCCTTCCAGGTCACCTCTGTCAGGCTCATCGTAAAGCCGTAGGCTACCACCATTACAGCAATTGCCCGCAGATAGGGGGATTTTGCAATGAATTTCAGACTATTGAGCAAGGAGAGTTTGGTTTTTTGCTCCATGGACTGGACCTGTTCCGGCTGATAAAGCCTTTTATCTTTGAGAACTCTGCGGGTTAAAATCCAGTGAAGCGCCATGATCATCGCTCCGAAAAAGAGGATGCAGCAGACGAGGCTTTTGAGGGCAAGGCCGAACTCGGATCCTAGATATTTACCGGTGAAATAGCAGACCAGAGGCCCGGTAAACATTTGAGCCAAGTCGCCGCCCACGATAAAGAGGTTGTAGGAGCGTTTGGCTTCATTGAAATTGCAAATATGATTCACAAATCCCCAAAAGAGAAGGAAAATCACAACGCTTCCCCAGAGCTCTGCGGTGACAAAAAAGAGAGATTGGACCCAGTTTCTGTAGATAGCTACCCAATGGGAATTTTGCTGGCCTACTTTATCCAGGAGCCAATTGGCAGATTCATGAGGAGAAAGAAGATCTAGATTTGGATAGAGGACGAAGCCATAGAGAAAGATAAAGCCTAAGAAAAAAGAGATAATGCCATAGAAAAGGATCGATCTGCGAAAGACATTGGCAAGCTTCGAATAGAGGAGGGTGGCGCCTAAGGCCATGGGCAAGACGACCCATCCCTTCAATATAGGGATCACTTCTGCGCCAGATCCTTCAGCCGTCACAACAAAGGCATCCTTCATGGTGGTCAAAACACCATATGTGAAGGAAATAAAGAATTTCATGAATAGAAGCGGGAGGACTTTTTTCAGCTCGTATGCGTGTATTGGCCAGAGGCGCTCGCGCCATCTGACAAGTGGAGACTTATCTCCAGACGCCATCCAAATCCTTGAGTGTAATTCCTTAGCTTTTATAAACGAAATGGGATATAAATGCCAAGAGAACTAAAATGAAAAAAATCTTCATTATCTTCTTAACTCTCGGCGCTCTTGGATTCATCGGGTTCTCTCTTGATTTTCAAAAAAATTCTACAGGAAAAGCTTGCGCCTTTTGCCAAGAAAAGGTCCTTACTTCTCAGGAATTTTATCGAAGCGGGGGGGCGATTGCCCTGATCACTCACAAGCCCGCAGTCAATGGGCATGTCTTAATCATCCCAGAAAGGCATGTCGAGCGATTTGAAGACTTAAGTGCTGGGGAAATCTCTGCGATGGCAGAGATGATTCAAAAGGTAAATTTGGCTATTGCAAATTGGAATGGCAATACAGGCTATCTTCTCTTACAAAAAAATGGACGAGAAGCAGGTCAAACGGTGCCTCACGTCCATTTTCACTATTTACCGAGATTTAACGGGGAGAGCGATTTGGGATTCGCTCTTCGGTTTCTTATTTCCCCTTGGCTAAAACCACTGACTGCTGCCGAAATGAACCAGCTGACTATCGATTTGCGAGCCGAAATTGAGCGTATTGAGCATTGATCTCAGCAAATCGCTCTTCTAAGTCTAATTTAAATCGAGCCGATATTTGATCAATTTGATCGCGTATTGGTTGGACTGCCGCATCAAATTGCCGGTCTGCCATTGTGTAGGATTGAGCGCGGAGTTGGTCTGATGCAATCAAGAGTTGTTCGTAGGGCGCCTTTTTTTGTTTGTAATGCGTCTCGATCTCTCGTATTTGTTCTCTGAGGTTTTTTTGGATCAATTGGCACTTTGAATAAATCCATTGCCTATTGCGCATAGCTTCTTGAATATCGTAGTTATTTTGATCTCTGCCAAGCACTACTTTATTGAGCGCCCGTTCTACGCTCTCTTGTTCATTGATCGCTCTCTCTTCGGCAACTCGTATTTCTCTATGACATTGGCCAGAAAGATTAGTTAAAGTTGTGTGAACGGGATTCGTATCAAAAGCACTTTGCGCAAGCTGTTTCAATAAATCCCGGATTTTTCTCTCTTTTTCCGTGCGATGATCAAATTCAACTCGGCAAGTTTTTTCTTGGGTACTAAAAAGGGTTGTTGCCCTTTGTCCGCCCTCAAAAATTCGGAATTCTTCTTCGCTTATAATTTTATCTTTTAGGAGCTTTTCAATTTTTAGGGGGTACTTGGCTAAGATTTCTCTACAAGTGGCCCGCTCTGTTTCTTCATGGAATTTTTGCTTCCATCTCTCTGGAGCAGGAATTGCCCCTTTGAGATGTGGCATACTGTCTAAGAGATGGATTGTTTTTTCATAGGTTTCCATGAGTTTGGGCAAGGGGAGCCGGGCAGCATGGGCAGTGTAGGAATCTTCCAATTCGGCAGGTGTAAGGAGACCGTAATGCAGTAGATCGCCTAAACGGTAATTTTCGGTAAGCAAACGAAAATTTAACCCGTGGACTTCGTCCTGCAGTTTTTGTTTCCAAATTTTTGGCTCTGTGACTTGAAATGCAAGGATCGAGCCGATCGAGCCGATCGAGCCAGGGGCGCTTTTTTGGATCGCACTTTTAAGCTCAAGGGAAACCTCTTCGAAATAGGCGATCATTTGATTTACACTCAATGCTTGTACATGCGCCGAGTAGGATGTCTCAAATTGTTTGGGAGATAACAGCGCGTATTTAAAGAGGTTTTCCCACCCATGCTTTTTGACAACGGCATCGAGGGGCATGTTTGCAGCAAAGCTCCGAACGGTTGCTAATTCTTTTGGATTTTGGTAGTCGATTAGGGAGCTGGCATACCAAATAATAGCGCCAGTTGCAAGAAAGAGGGGGATTGCCGGGGCTAAAAACCAGAGAGTTGCGGTGAAGGCAAAAACTGTAAAGACGGTAGTTCCGATCAAGGTGATGGCGGCAAGAACTCCGAGCCACACCCGTTTGACTTTTCCGTCGGTCCAGCAAGAAATTTTTTGGTCAGAGGGGCTTCGATTTAAAGAAGAGTCTTGAACATAGGGAGTTTTTTTCTCTTCAAAAGAGTCATTTAAAGTAAGTGATGCCATACAAATCCTTAATTAATCTGTCGGAATTATATTAGATTAATTAAGAATTTGTCAAGATTGAATTAAGCCTTCAACATTGGCTTTTTTGAAATAGTCTTCACTACTTGTCTCCACTCTTTCCATTCCTGCTTCAAGTCTCTCTTCTTCGAGCGGATTTCGTGAAGAATTTCTTTGTCTTTGAGCGGGACTGACTTGTATTTTTCGATCAGCGTCTGGATATCTGTGAGCTTCGTAGTCAAATTTTGAGAAATTTGAGTGACTTTCAATTCAAGGGTTTCTTTATGGGAATAGAAGGATTCTTTAATGGTTTCAAGTAGCTGATTCTTATGCTCAATCACCATTTGACGTGCAATCCGGTAATTATTGACCCTCTTCAAATCATAGGCAAGGCCCATTTTATTGAGCGACCAGATCAACCATTTAGCGGGGTCGAAATGGTACCAGCGGATTCCGTTTCGGTAATCATAGGCAAATGTATGGTGGTAGTTGTGATACCCTTCGCCATAAGTCAAAAGAGAAATCAGATAGTTATCGACTGCGGAATGCTCCTGACTAAACATCTGGGTGCCCCAGAAGTGGGCCAAAGAATTGATACACCAGGTCGTATGGTGGAGGAAGAAAAGGCGAACCCACCAGACAAACAAGAAGGCGCCGAGAAAATCTCCAAAATACCATCCTGCAAGGAGGAACGAAATGGCATTTGTTGCGAGCATGCAGAAAACATAATACTTATGTTGGAAAAGGAGCATCTTTTTTCGGGAGAGATCTGCAATGACTTTGGGATCGATTGGAGGCGTTTTAAAGAACATCCAAAGGATGTGGGCATGAAGCAATCCTTTTTTGACCGAATAGGGGTCTTTATCGGTATCGACATGGGCATGGTGGAGGCGGTGGTCATTGCACCAGCGTAAAGCGCTTCCTTGCGTCGCAAGGCTTGCGAAAAAGAGGAGGATCGTTTCAACCACAGGGTGGGTCTTATAGCAAGTATGCGAATAGAGGCGGTGATAGCCCGCTGTGATGGCAATCCCAGAAATGAAGACCAATGCCGCTGATGTGAGGATGAGTCCAAGGGAAGGAGTATGATGGATGAAGTAAAGGGGCAGTGCAATTAATAGAAAGAGGTGATATCCGACGATATAAAGAAATACCGGCCAGCAGATTTTACGACCTTCGCTCATGAATCACCACCTATTTGGTTTTTTGGTATAATAACTGGTATAGATCTAATTTTGCTACTCAAGAATTCTTTCGGGGCGGGTTCGCCTGAGTTTTTTGAACTTTCCCCTGCAGACAAAGCCTCGCTTGAGGAAATCGCAATAACTTGTTTTTTATGATTCATAAAATAAATTAATTATTTATCTACGTTCAAATTAATTGTTATCGAGTTAATGCAATACCGCAAATGTTTTGGAGGCGGTCCATCGTGAAAAACATGTCCAAGATGGGAGTCGCATCTGCTGCAAACAACTTCGTACCGCTTGAAAGAAAGCTCCCGGTCTTCTTGGTAAGTGACATTTTTGGGAAAGATGGGGGAAGTAAAGCTGGGCCACCCACTTTTTGAAGCATACTTATCTTCGGATCGAAACAACGGAAGATCGCAACCTGCGCAGCAATACACTCCCTTTTTTTCTGTATGGAGATATTTCCCGCTAAACCCTCGCTCAGATCTTTTTTTGCGCATGACACTATATTGTTCTTTTCCCAGCAGTTTTTTCCATTCGCTGTCGGACCTGCTAATTTTTTCTCCATTCCATTGGATTTGAGCCAAACTGAGTAAGGGGACGAGGAGGAGCAGTCTTAAGTTCATAATTCGCTCTTATAATGAGTTGAGTCATATTCTACAATTGCACGATGCCGGAATTCTTCCGGCGGGTCTATTTGGAAGAGCGAATCTCGAATGTTCAAACAGTTGGAGACTGGAGCAGGGTTCCCTCTAATGACGCCGGCTCTTTTTTTACAGCTGAATGGTATGGGCACCAACGCGCATAGAGGGGCTCTGCTTTTCAGACTGTTTCTGGTTGGGATTGAGAGGTCACTGATTGGCTGTCTTTAATTGCCTTAAAAAAAGTGGAGAGACTCTCATATCCCAATCCATCAGCAATTTTTGTCTGGTTGTCTGGTGAGCCAAAGGTTCTCTGCATAGTAGAATTTTCGATGTTATTATAGGTCTGTTTCTTAATTCCAACCATCTTAGCGAACTTGGACTGTCCTTCGAATCCTAATTTTTTTCTGCGATCTATGATAAAATTTGCGAATATTTTTTTAGAAAAACCAAATTTAGAGTCATCTGTTTTATTACGGGTTCGATTTCCGCTCAAATTCAGATTTAAAGGAGCGTCTGGCTGGGATTGAGGAGCTGATTGGGATTTTTTAATTGCGTTCAAAAATTCTATGCCACTCTCGTAGTTTAATCCTGTAGCAAATTTTTCTAGAGAGGGTCTTGAGGGAAAGTCATCTAAGTCAGTATTTTCAGCATCACTAACTAAAGATCGACCCACGCGGAGATGGTCAGCGAAGGCCGCTTTTTTTTTAAAGTTTAAGTCTAGTCTATGCTTTGTGAGAGCAGTTGCAAGCATTTCTTTATTAATACCCCGTTCATTACAAAGGTCTTGAGTAGAATAACAATCGCTAACTTTTGTTTTATTACGGGTTCGATTTCCGCTCAAATTCAGATTTAAAGGAGCGTCTGGCTGGGATTGAGGAGCTGATTGGGATTTTTTAATTGCGTTCAAAAATTCTATGCCACTCTCGTAGTTTAATCCTGTAGCAAATTTTTCTAGAGAGGGCCTTGAGGGAAAGTCATCTAAGCCAGTATTTTCAGCATTACTAACTAAAGATCGACCAACGCTAAGATGTTTAGCGAAGGCCGTTTTTGTTTTAAAGTTTAAGCCTAGTCTATGCTTCGTGAGAGCAGTTGCAAGCATTTCTTTATTAATACCCCGTTCCTTGCAAAGGTCTTGAGTAGAATAACAATCGCTAACTTTACTGTATTTTTCTGGATCTGGACTGCTTAAGGGGAGAGCCCTTGCCCCAGGATTGGAGATCTCAGTATTTATGGGGTTGTCTTTTTTTGCGATGCTGGACGTGTCAATCTTTTGCTTCTTGCGTCTAGAAGAGAGAACAGGCTCGGTCATACCATTCTGGATAAATTTAAGAGAGGGGTTGGATTTGTTTTCGGATTTCTTGCGCTTGGTGTGACTGCGTGGCGTTGGATCGCTGCTAGACTCGTATTGATTGGAATGCGGAGATTGCAAAATGGCAGGCTTTTGAAGAACTCCTTCCTGCAAGGAAGGAGATTCTCCGCTCCCGTAAGGGGGATGGGCAAGGTCCTTGCCGCGAATGGACAGATAGCTCGCTTGGGCTCTGTGCCCTGAAGGACCGGGATTGTGCTGAGCTGCCCGTTCAACAGAAGATAAAAATACGCTCATAAGGCTGGGTTCTAAATGACTTGGAAGTATTGGTGAGGGTTGATTCGGTGTTTGATCAACAATAGAAGGTTGATGAGAATATGTAGATTGCGGAGTGGAGGGATTCTGCAGCGGACTATTCGCCTGCTGGCTGCGAGGTGGAGATTCGTTTTGCGAGAAGAGGCCGATTGTTGTTTGAGCGGGAGCTTTTTGCCTTGAAGAGGAAAGTAAACCCATATCAAAATTAAAATAATCGCTTGGACCGCTTCCCTCGTAGGGTTGGGCGCTAGGAGATTGAGGATCACTTGCCTGAAGGGGAGGATCAAAAATTGATGATGTAAATCCAGAAAGGGAGAAAGCGTTTGTGTCGCTCGAATCATTTGGAATGATTTGAGAGCCATTCTGTGGCCAGAGATTGGGTGACTCAGTGATTTTATTTAAAGAATCACTAGGTGTAGAGGACATAATCAACCCAGTTGTTCTTGATGTATCACTGGAACGTGGGTGTGTTGGAGATGTAAGAAAGGAGCATATGTCTATATCCGAGAGACCCCCTAGAGGTGGAGAAGATGAAAAATGATTACTCATCCCATTGGGACTGATTGATCGAGTCGGAGGTATAGCAACTGTTAATGTAGACAATAAGGTGGATGTACAAATACCAGAAATCAGAGAGGCGGTATTTTGTAGGCCCTGACTGAGGTTGCTTTGGGGTTGGCTATTTAATTGAATGTTTTGAGTTGGAAAAGCGCCTATCACTGATAATAATGACATAATTAATCCTGAATTATATACGTTGCCTAATTATGAATGTTTATTCGTTTTTAATCGACACTTTTGTTTTTGTATAAGTGATTTATTGAACGGGCAGCTCGGCATTAGTTCTGGTCCTTATCAAAATTGTAACTGAGTAACAATCTTTTTGTGCAAGAAATTTCCTATCTCGCCGCTCAGCTGGACTTCTTTTTTGAAGAACTCCTTCCTGCAAAGGGCGGCAAGGTCCTTGCCGCGAATGAAGAGATAGCTCGCTTGGGCCCTGTGCCCTGAAGGACCGGGATTGCGCTGAGCTGCCCGTTCAAATAATTCTTGCTCTATTAGAGGCAGTTCCAGTAGAGTTGCCCCATTTTCAAAAAGAGGAGAAAATTTATGGAAATTATCCGTCATTTAGTTGGGTCAGCTGGAATGAAGGCTGTGTATTACAAAGAGTTGGTAATCAATAGATGGGAAGTCGTTCGAGGCGCTGTGAGTTTTGCATTTGAGACTGAAGCAGATATGAAAAGTGCGATGGAGGCATTGAAAAAGGTATGGTTTTTCGGTGCGCCCAAATCGACTTTTGTCCCTGAAGGCGCTGGGAAATTTGTTTTTTCGCTGCTTGTTCCGCACGGCAATGGAAGTGTAAGGGGAGATGGGGAGAAATTGGTGGAAAAAATATGGGACAAAATCGTAATGCCAGCTTGGGCATACAAAAACGTCCCCTTTTATAAAAATCCAGAGAGTCTAGCGCCCCCACCCATTGACAAAGTCGAGGAAAAAAAATCCTCAGAGCAAAGTGCCCAACGAAAATTGGACAGCTTATTCATTCCAGAGAGCTTGTATTGGGACTGAGGTTCCTGCTATACATAGGGGAAACTATACAGAGG
>JAZKAZ010000011.1:0-9829 GCA_040388845.1 Chlamydiota bacterium
GATTGCCCTACCCGGGCGGCCCGCAAATTGAGCGTCTCTCTTTCCTGGGGAACCCACGAGCCCATTCTTTTCATCCGGGCAAAGTGAAACGAAGTCCCCTGGATTTTTCTTTCAGCGGCCTCAAAACAAATGTTCTTTATACAGTGAAGGGCCAGGATGCCAAAGGGAGATCTCCGCTTAACGAAAAAGAAAAGGCCGACATCGCAGCCTCTTTCCAAGAAACCGCTTTACTCGATATCGCAAACAAAGCCTCTCTTGCAGCCCAAACATTTCCCTGCCAAGCTATTTTTTTAGGAGGAGGGGTCTGCAACAATCAACGCCTTCGCGCCCTCTTTGCAGAAAAATTCCCCCACATTCCCGTCTTTTGGCCCCCTTTGAACTTAAGCGTTGATAACGCAGCCATGATCGCAGGCCTCGGATATCAAAAAATGATTCGTCTCCTCAACTCCGATCCCCTTGATCTTGAAGTGGCCACGCGCATTCCTTGTTGCTGAAAACATCCCTTTTCAGATAAAATGCACGGGTATTATGAGGTATCCCAATGGCTAAAAATCGCGCACGCGAAAATATCAAGTTGAAAAGCACCGAGTCAAGTGACTGCATTTGGACTGTCAAAAACAAACGCAACACGACAGAGCGGCTCGAATTGAAAAAATACGATTCTACCCTCCGCCGGCATGTTATTTACAAAGAAGCTAAATAACCTACTTTAACGTACTATGCTAGCAGGGCCAGAATGGGGCTTTGCCCCAAACCCCACCAGAGGACGCAAGTCCTCTGGACTCCTTTTCATTTAAAAGAATTTAGGATTCCATAAGGACGATAGTCCTTTGGTAGGGTTTGGGACAAAGTCCCATCTGTGAGCGTTTTGGGTAAGTTTAGGTCTTATGTTTGAGTTCAAGGTCGCCTATAAATATCTCATTCCAAGAAAGAAGTCTCTTTCGACGGCTTTGATCTCGCTGATGTCAGTCCTTGTCATATCGCTTGTGGTATGGCTAGTGGTCGTTTTTCTTTCTGTTACGACGGGAATTGAGAAAAATTGGCTGCGCAAGCTGACCTCGCTCCACGCTCCTTTGAGACTGACTCCAACTGAGCTTTATTACTCTTCCTATTACTATCAAATCGATCGATTGGCTGCCGCCTCCAATTATACTCTGAAGACCATCGGAGAAAAACAGGCAAGTTCGATTACAGACCCTTACGCGGTAGATGGCGACCCTGAGATCCCTATTTATTGGCCAGGGCCTGATCTGGGCTTGGATCGCCATTTGCGAGATCCAGTGAAAACGCTTTATGCGGAGCTAGCCTCACTCCAAAAAGAATTTCCAGATGTCGCCTTCCAGGACTATGAAATCGGAGGGGCCTTGCTCCGGTTGAAAATCAATTCCAAAGCAGGCGGAGGACCGTCTTACCTTTCTCAAATGTCCTATCTTCTTTCACTCACAGAAGAAAATCCCCATCTGCGCTCTCTTTTGGTTGATCCTTCACTGAGCGAAATCAATCAACTTTTGTCCCTCCATCCCTCTCTTGCAAAAAATATCGGGCCAAATGGAGAGGCTCTGCTCGATTTCGATACTCTCCCTGAAAATCCACCGCCTTGGGCCTTTTTTGTAAAAGGCCAGTGTCACCTTCCCTCCTTTAGCGAGGAAACCCCCATCCTCCTCCCTAAAAACTATCGCGAGAGCGGCGTTTTGCTGGGGGACAGCGGGACTTTAAGCTATGTCGCTCCGGCTGCGGTCTCTGCACAAGAGCAGCGCATTCCCATCCGCGTCGTAGGTTTCTATGATCCGGGAATTTTATCTGTCGGAAACAAATGCCTGATTGTCCCTTCAGAGGTCACGCAGACCATCCATGCTGCAAGCCAGACTTTTTCCCCTGATGGAACACCTACAAATGGACTTTTTGTCTGGTTTAAAGATCTAGAGCAAGCAGAGGCGATCAAAGAAAAACTTGCGATGCGATTAGAGCATGCTGGGATTGCCCCCTATTGGAAAATCGCCACGTACCAGGAATTTGAATTTTCAAAGGACCTGATGTTTCAATTTAGAAGCGACCGGACGCTTTTTATGTTGATCGCAGCTATTATTTTAATCGTTGCCTGCTGCAATGTCATTTCTCTTTTGGTCCTCCTTGTGAACGACAAAAAGAAGGAAATTGCTATTTTGCAATCCATGGGAGCCTCTTTTGGGAGTATTGCCGCCATCTTTGGGATTTGCGGGGCGACTATGGGCTCTTTGAGCTGCTTGATTGGAGGCGGCCTTGCGATCTTCACGCTCAAACACCTCGATAGTCTGGTGGCTTTTTTAAGCGCTCTGCAAGGACATGCAGCTTTCAATCCCGCTTTTTTCGGCAAAACCCTTCCCAATCAACTGAGTTTTGATGCCCTTCTTTTTGTCGTGATCGCAACTCCTATTTTATCGCTGTTGGCTGGACTGATCCCTGCTTTAAAAGCCTCGCGGATACGCCCCTCTTCGGTTCTGAGGTCTGAATGATTCTGCTCGCAAAAGATCTCTACAAATCCTACAAGTCTCCCCAAAAAGTCACTGTCCTTAAAGGGATCAGTCTCTCTTTAGAGCGGGGCGAATCTGTCGCCATCTGCGGAAGATCTGGAGAGGGAAAAACCACATTGCTTCATATTTTAGGAACGCTTGAAGCACCGGATAGTGGCAGCATCGAAATCGGAGGAGAAAGCTCTTTTGCACTGAGTTCGGCTAGGCTCCGCAACCGCCACATCGGCTTTGTTTTTCAAGCCTATAACCTACTTGAGGATTTTACAACGCTCCAAAATGTGTTGATGCCCGCCCTCATCGCAAGACAGCGGGTAGATAGAGAAAAGGGGCTTTCTCTTTTAAGAAAAGTAGGGCTCGAGGATCGAGCTGATTTTCCAGTAAAATTCCTCTCGGGAGGAGAGCGGCAGAGAGCTGCGATTGCCAGATGCCTTTGCAATGACCCGGATCTCATCTTAGCAGATGAACCATCGGGGAACCTCGATCGAGGAAACTCTCTAAAAATTGGAGAGCTTCTCTTTTCTCTCGTGAAAGAAGAAAAGAAAAGCCTCGTACTTGTCACTCATGATTTTGAGTTAGCAGCTCTCTGCGATCGCCGTTATCTCCTGCTTGAAGGAAGACTCGTACTTCAATAGAGAGAGCAAACTCTTAGCGATGTCCACCGCCACCCTCACGATGTCCGCCTCCTCCGCCGCCTCCACCATGATGTCCTCCTCCACCACCGCCACCACCACCACCGTGATGTCCACCTCCACCTCCGCCGCCTCCGCCATGATGCCCTCCGCCGCCGCCGCCGTGATGTCCACCGCCGCCGCCACCACCATGGTGATGCCAGTGGCCGTGGTTTCGGCCCCAGTTGTGGTAATCATTTTGATTATTGAAGTAGACACCCCAGTACCAACCGGGTCCGTACCAAATGACAGTATTCCCAGATCCATCATCATAGTAGCCATCGTCATAATAGCCATCGTCCCCATCCACTTGGACTTGGACTCCACCGCTCATCGCAGGAAGAGTGTGAATCGAGATGATAAAACTTAAAAAAAGAGCCGCCTTACGCATAATCCTCACCTTTTGCCTATTAATCGGGATCATGAGAAAGCTGTGGGATTTTTTCAATCATTTTTATGCAGTCTTAAAAAAATTGGAATTTGAACGGTCTTTTAATGGCGATGATGTCCGCCGCCACGATAACGTCCACCGCCGCGATGATATCCCCCACGCCACCTACCATAATATCTTCCATGATTGTGCCAACGGCCCCAACGTGCATGGTTTCGGCGCCAGCCGTAATAGTCCCCTTCATTATTGAAGTAAACACCCCAATACCAACCAGGTCCATACCAAACGACAGTATCTCCTCCATAGTAGCCATCATCATAGTAATATCCATCCCCTCCATCCACTTGTACTTGCACGCCGCCTCGCGTCATCGCAGGAAGAGATTGAACTGAGAGGAGAAAACCTAAAAAAAGAACCATTTTACGCATAAAACCCACCTTTGCCTATCAATCGGGATCATGAGAAAGGCGTGGGATTATTTCAAATAATTTCTTGCAAAATGATTAAATCTGCGACCACAGGAAGGTGGTCTGAGGGAAATTGACCGTCAAAACTATCTCCTAAGACGCCGTGGAAATAGACTTTTACTAAGCTACTTACAAAAATATAGTCAGGTTTGATTCCGGGCTGCCCCGCCTCTTTAAACCCAGACCAAGTACCCGTTGGACCATGATGAGGAAAAGACGCAATGGATTGGGCATCGGATAGAGATAGCCTTGTGTCTTGATCTGTTAATATCTTGTAGGTGTCTTTACCTCCAAGATCTGGGAAAAGATTGAAATCTCCCGCGACGATGACAGCAGAGGTTCCTGCGATTTCTATGATTTTTTTCTTCAGGAGATGGGCACTCTCATCCCTTGCTTCCCTGCTGTGGTAATCAAAGTGGGTGTTGAAAAAGTAGAATTCCTTTCCCGTTTTTCGATTCGAAAGTTTGACCCACGATACAGCTCTTGGGAATTTCGCATTCCATCCTTTGCTCGGCAGATCCGGAGTCGGAGATAAGAAAAAATAGCCAGATGAAACCATCTGAAAAAGACTTTTGCGAAAGAAAATAGGATCGTGCACTCGTGTATTTTCGCCAAGTGAGGCGCCGGTAAAGCACTGATATTCGGAAAGAGCATGGCTTAAATCATCCAATTGTTTTTGACAAGGCTCCTGCAATCCAATGAGATCTGCCTTGTGGAAGCGGATCATGCTTGCAACCCGGGCCTTTCGATTTGCCCAGGGAAATCCAGGATCATCATCGGATCTGATGTTAAACGACATCACTCGAATTGCCTCATCCAAGTAGACCGCCTCCGGTTCGGGCTCGTCTTGATTTGTTATAGGTAAAGTAGGGGGACGGCAAGAGTTTTCACTCATCATAGCAGCAAATACGGTCAGCTCGATCGGCAACCCTTGCGAACAAACAGGAGTGAGAAGAGAAAGGAAAGAACTAATAGGTAAAATAATTTTTGATAACATGACTAATACTCGAAGTTCAATCAGGCTATTATTATATCATATTTAATAAAAATTAAAACAATATATACTTAACAACCTAATTGCCATATAGTTGCAATAAATTAGATCTACTGAAATATATGCACGTATTATGTATTAGTATTATCTGACTTAAAATTCGGATTTTAAAGGATCCGGCCCGGGAGGACCGGTTTCTTTGATGAACTATGATTTCTTTTCGTCGGTCTTCTCTTGCCGCAAAAGCAAGGCTTTTTCCATAGATTCAGGCGCTGTAATAAAGCCATTTTTTTGCAATTCTGTGCGCAATTCCATATGCAATTTTCCAAGCATATTCTTTCCTTGACCATTGCGTCCATCCCCCCAGAATTCATCTCGGTCAGTACGCTCAACCAGGACTGCATCTCCAGTGGCTAGTAGATACTCTTGCAGAATTGGGTTTCGGGTATATTTTAAGCGAAGAATGTTTTCCATAATAGTTACATTGTTTCCTATCCAGTCAGATCTCACCTCATAATTTCTTCGATCCTTGCTTGCTTCATATCCAGTTCTCCAGGCTGCGTCGCCAAGTTTATCCAGCTCTTTGCCTTGTCCTTTAGATTTATCCAAATACTCACTAAATTTTTCAAATATTCTTCGATTACCCCAATCGCTAATGGACCCCCTTGGATCCATGTATTTAGCAGCCTGATATAAGGCTTCAGAGCATCCAAATGGTCCGATAGAACATTCAGAAAAATTTCCTAAAAAAGCAGTTTGTGGATTGGTTTCTGACTTATAGAATTCGATTACGCCTGTAGTTGCCAGTTTTTTTAAATATTCTATTTGTTTAGGATCTCCCTGCTGAGAAGAAAGGGAAGTTTGCTTCGTTGTTGTAGAAGATGATGAAGAAGAACCCTGCTGCGCTGAAGAAGAGGAATTTTGCTTTGTTGTTGTAGAAGATGATGAGGTAGAAGAGCTCTGCTGCGATGAAGAAGATGAGAAAGCTTCCTGTCCTACTTTAGCAGCCTTAGCAGCTCGTTCACAGTCGATGTGGCAATAGGCGCGGTAAGTACCTGTCAACCCCACTTGACTTCGAGCCTTAACTCTACAATGTTCACATCGCATGGCTTCAAGAAGTTCTCTAGCTGCGGCGGCTACCCTGTCTGACTCAGCTTTGCATTTTCTGCTGCAAAAATCGGTACTTATTCCTTTATTTGAATCAAAATAACGTGGTTTTAAATTACATTGTTTACAAAGAGAAACAGTCATTGAAGTCATATACAATCCTTTATTATTAATAATTTTAACTCAATTATATACGAGACTGCAATTAAATTAAATATTTAATTTCAATAAAAAACGTTATTTTCTTAATTATAAGATATTGATGGTAAGTAAGATATATTCTTTAGGATTCCATAAGGACGTAAGTCCTTTGGCCAGCGGAGCTTGGGGCGGGGGGGTCTCCCCGTATTCTGCTTATCTTTAGCCTTGCGGCGTGATCATATTACTTGGTGCATACAGAAAAACATCTGGATAAGTCTTCCCTCCCAAAACCCCCCTCATTCTAGGTCTCGAGGATTTCTTCTCTCACCAAAGACCCAAGATCTTCCACCAAAGCCCGCCGATGATCATCCAGATCCCGATATTGACAACGCTGCAAATAGCTCCCATTTTCCACCACTGACCTACACTTACATAGCCTGTCCCAAAAAGGATTGGAGCAGGTCCTGATCCATAGTGAGTCAAGCCCCCAAACAAGTTGCTGAAAAACGCAAGTGTTAAAGCGGCCAGTTCCGGAGGGGTACCGAGGGCTACGACTACGATCAAAAGAGGCGCATACATCGCCCCAATATGAGCGACATTGCTCGCAAAGAAATAATGGGAATAGAAATAGACAAGGCTTACAAAAACAAATCCAATGATCCATTCGAGTCCTTGAACGTGGCCTACAACATAACTTCCAAACCAGGTAGTCAAGCCAAATTTATTTAGAAAACCAGACAAGGTGACCAGAATGGCAAACCAAATAAATGTGTCCCACGCTCCCTGTTCCTCCAAAATATCTTTCCATCGAAGGATCCCGCTTAAAAGAAGAATTACGAGGCCGATCATCGCTGCAGCTGTCGCCTTCAATGCAATATGGGGCCCTAAAATCCAAAGCACGATCAATAAAATGAAAGTCCCCAGCATGATCCATTCTTTCGGTTTCATCGGACCCATATGAGCCAATTTTTCGAGGGCCATTTCTTTGGCATGGGGCGTTTGGCGGATGGTGGGCGGGGAAAGTCGATATAAAAGATAGGGAATCACAGCCAAACTAATGAGGCCGGGTATGATCGCGGCAATTGCCCAGCTAGCCCAAGTGATTTCAATTCCCTGAGCTCTGGCCAATTCAGAAATCAACGGATTGCCTGCCATCGAGGTGAGAAACATTGCGCTAGTGATGGCCGATCCCTGAAAGGCAGAAAGAGTCAAAAAAGCGCCCATTTTTGGATCGTGGGATTTGCCTGTGAAGATATCGGCAAGCGCTTTAACAATAGGGAAAACAATTCCTCCCGCACGAGCAGTCACGCTAGGGATCGCGGGAGCTAAAAAAAGATCGGTAGCGACAAGCCCGTATGCAAGTCCCAAGCTATTTTTCCCAAGAATGCTCATCACCTTATAAGCCATTCGATTCCCGAGACCCGTAGAGATAAATCCTCTGGCTATGAAAAAAGCAAAAACAACCAACCAGACCACTTCGTTGCTAAATCCACTAAAAGCATCGCTAAAGGAAAGGGTGCTCGTAATCACTGCGACGGTAAGCGATGCAATCACCACCACACCCATTGGAAAGGGCTTTAGAATCACACCAATCATCGTAGAGACAAAGATCGCAAAAAGATGCCATCCTTGCACATTGACCCCATTTGGCGGGGGGATAAACCAGAGACTTAAGCCGATCAAAACTGCGGCAGTTGCCACCACTCCATTTTTATTCTCTTTGATCCATCCCATAAAATCCTTTAGTCCGATTCTCAAGGAATCACTATATTCTGACTGGAAATTTTAAGATAGGAATGTTAAAACGTCCCTTTCAACTTATGCAAGGATTTCTCTATGAAATGGCTCATCGTCGTTCTAACTCTTCTCTTCCAACCGATTTTACAGATCGAGGCCGTGGATCCAAATTCCCGCGCATTTCAAGAGCTTCTTGAATTTGTAGAAATTCCAACGGGACTCTCTTCTGTTGAACTCGTGGCAATCACCCAGCAGTGCTGGCTCCAAAAAGGAAAAGAGCGTTGGGAATATGACATGCGCCATGAGAACTTAAAAGAGAGGCTCTGGCCCCTCTTTGATCAAATGGGACTTCTGCAGGAGATCTCACCTCTAAAATCACAATACGATTATGCGTTTGTCCAAGGAGCTCTTTTAAGCCGAGTTGAAGCGCGCGTCAATTATTTAACTTTTCTTTGGAATGAGGGCATTCGATTTGATGAAATCGTCTTTTTGACTGGAGCCAGACCTTTGCTTGACTCAGAAAAAGAAAGAATCCCGGGAGCTGCTACAGAGCGCGATATGGTCGAATGGGTCTATCATCGCTCAAATCTACCCAAAGATGTCCCCGTCATTTTTATTAACGCTTCTATGAAACAACGAGAAGACGGGACACGAGCCAGGCCGCAAACGATCGATACTGTCACCTGCTGGTTAAAAATGGATCCGAAGGAAGGAAGCTGCCTTGCGATATCCAATCAGCCTTATATCTCCCACATGGACGCCGTATTGCGGCGTCTGATTCCGAAAAGCTTTGAAATCGAATCCGTGGGACCCGCCGTCATTGGATCCCCTTCCGTGGCAATTATCCTAGACACCATCGCAAGAGAATTATATGAACGGAATTTCGTTCCAAGAATCTAACCGCGCACGGTATAGTTCCAAGATTTGCTATTAAAATTTCATTCGACTATTGAATGAATTATGATGGCTCATCGATCTCTGCGGCGCTCGCGAATTATTCCGCGCATCCTCCTTTTATTCGTAGCTGGCTGCGCGCAAATCCCTCAGCATGAGCTGGCCCGTATGCCAGACTCGTGCGGGGAAGGACTCTTGTCCGAAGCACTTAATTCAGGTGATTTTGAAATCGGGCACTGGCCAAAGGCAAGCTGGTGGGAGGATTTTAAAGATCCCGTCCTCACGGAGCTGATCTGTACAGCCCTTGAATTCAGCCCGACTCTCAAGCGGGCTGAATCAAACTTGAAAGCCGCTGCTCAATTTGCTCTGCAGAAAAGAGCCCGCCTTTTTCCTGAATTGGATTTCGATGCAGATACCGACTGGCAGCATTTGGCTAAAGATGGTTTATTTCGATCCTTTGCTCCTGTATTTCCCACCGTTATCAACGATATCAATCTCGGCCTCTCCTTTAGCTATGAGTTTGATTTTTGGGGGAAAAATCGGGATTTATTTAGAGCGGCATTAGATCGAGCAGCAGCTCTTGCAGCAGAGGCTGCGCAGGCAAAACTCATCATTACAACTTCCATTGCCTATACGTATGCCGAATTGCAATTCTTGCTATGTAAACAGCACCTTCTTCAGCAAATTGAGAGCAATCAACAGGCAATTTTGGATATTCGGGCCAAGCGGGAGCTAAATGCCCTAGATCCAGCAATTCTTGGGCTCCAATCTAAATCCAATGTTTTGGATGCAACGGCTCCCCTCCTTGACATCGAACAGCAGATCCGGCAGCACATCCACAAACTCAAGGCCCTCTCAGGGCTAGGTCAAGGGGCAGATCTAGAGATCCATCGCATTTCCTTGAATCCTCTCCAAGTTTT
>JAZKAZ010000011.1:9839-14091 GCA_040388845.1 Chlamydiota bacterium
CTCAAATGCTCTCTTTGGATTTAATCGCAAGACGCCCCGATTTGGCAGCGCAAAAGGCCCGAGTTGAATCCGCAGCAAAAGAAATCGGAGCTGCGAAGACAGATTTCTACCCTAACATCAATTTAATGGGTGTGGTAGGGCTAGAGAGTTTATTTTGGTCCACACTTTTTCAGCAAAAAAATTATAGCAGCTCGCTTGAGCCCGCCCTCCATCTTCCCATTTTTACTGCGGGGCGTCTTCGGGCGCAGTTGATGGAAAAAGTGGCTGTGTTCAATGAGGCAGTCTACACCTATGATGAATTGATCTTGCAAGCGACACAAGAGATCGCAGACAACCTCACGGCCATGGCTCGGATTCAAAAGGAGATTGAATTGCGCACTCGTTCTCTCACAGTTGCCCAAACCAAAGCGAAACTAAACTGGCGTAGATTTCAGAATGCAATCGAGGATCGGATTGGATTTCTCAATGCCAAAAATCAGGTCTTAAATGAAGAATTGATCCTGATTCAGCTCGAATACGGAAAACAGCTAGCATCCATTCAGCTGATTCGCAGCCTCGGCGGAGGCTACCTTGAGTAGGCAGAAGTGGACTATTTGGATCACGATTCTCTTATTTCTTTTGTGCGGGCTTATCTTTGTGATCTATTGGTTTGGATGGGGGCGCTTTGTCGAAAGCACCAACGACGCCTATGTCAATGGCAATATGATCTTGATCACTCCTCAAGAAGAGGGAATCGTCACGACAATTTTAGTCGATAATACACAGCTCGTTGAAGCGGGCGAACCTTTAGTCGAGCTCGACCGGCACGACTATGAAATCCTTTTAGATAAAGCAAAAGCAGATCTTGCCGATACAGTGCGGCAAGTGGTTCAAATGTTCATTAAAGTGGATGAGTTAGAGGCAAAAAGAGATGTGATCAAATCGGATCTCTTAAGGGCCAGTTGGGATTATCATCATCGCCTTGCGCTCGTCACGGATGGAAGCGTCTCGAAAGAGGATTTTGAGCATAGCGAAACGAGTCTTTACGGAGCTTATGCCTATTTAAGAGAGGTGGACAAAGCAATTGCATTTGCAAAGGCTGAGGTAGAGAATACAACGATTGCAACTCATCCAAAGACCGAACAGGCAAAAGCAAATCTACGGAAAGCCTTTTTAGGACTTTACCGCTGTGTTGTCCGCGCGCCTGTCCGGGGCATTGTTACGCAGCGCAAAGCCCAGGTAGGACAATGGGTAAAGGCCTCTGATCCATTGATGGCAATCGTTCCGGTTGATCAAATTTGGGTCGATGCGAACTATAGAGAAGTGAGTCTAAAAAATTTACGCATCGGACAACCCGTGGAGCTCATCTCCGATATGTATGGCAGAGATGTAAAATTCCATGGAGAAATCGTCGGATTAAATCCGGGAACGGGGAGTGTTTTTTCTATTCTGCCGCCCCAAAACGCGTCGGGAAATTGGATCAAAATCATCCAGCGCATCCCCGTCAAAATCAGCCTAAATCCCCATGAATTAAAAGTGCATCCTTTGATCCTCGGCCTTTCGATGACAGTGAGAGCGGATATCCATCACAAATCGGGGCTTCAACTCCCGTCTGCAACTCTTGCAAAACCTATTTACCAAAGCGATATCTATTTAAAAGAGCTCAATGGATCGGATGAAATGATCGATCAAATCATTAGAGGCAACACCACAGGTCCATGATAACTGAGCTCACGCCCTTTCAACGGATCATTCTCTTCATCAGCCTATCGCTCGGGACCTTCATGATGATTCTCGATTATTCTATCGCAAACGTCTCGATCCCTTATATCGCAGGAGATCTGAGCGTAAGTACAGATGAAGGTACCTATGTCATCACCTCTTTTGCAGTCGGCAGCGCAATTGGGCTTGCGATGACAGGATGGCTCACTAAAAGAATCGGACAAATCAGACTCATTACCATTGCAATTCTTCTCTTCACTCTTCTCTCTTTGTTCTGCGGTCTTTCAATCAATCTCAACATGTTGATCATCAGCAGGTTTTTGCAAGGATTGGTCTCAGGCCCCGTCATTCCCTTGAGCCAAAGTCTGATCTTAAGTTTAGGCAAATATGAAAACCGGGTTCGGTCTCTTTCGATCTTTGCAACGATCGTAATCACAGCCCCTGTTTTAGGCCCGATTTTAGGCGGATATCTCTCCGATTGGTACAGTTGGTCCTGGATTTTTTATATCAATATTCCAATAGGAATTTTTTGTGCAATTATTATTTGGACGCTCTTGCATACCCAAGAATCGCCCATTGAAAAAGTCCCCGGAGATCTCCTCGGTATCTTTCTGCTCGTGATGGGCGTCGGATGCCTTCAGATCTTTCTCGACAAAGGGCAGCAGTGGGACTGGCTCAATTCGCAATTGATCTGCCTTCTCATCCTCATCACAATTATTTCTTTTACCTTTCTCATTATCAGAGAACTTTGGACGCCGCATCCCCTTCTTGATCTCTACTTGTTTGCTTTTCCCAGCTTTTCTTTATCGATTATCTCTTTAAGTATCTCTTATGCGATCTACTTTGGAACCGTTGTGTTAGTTCCGCTCTGGCTTCAAGAATATATGGGCTACAATGCAGAATGGGCAGGTCTTGCCGTTTCCACCCTTGGAATCGCCCCTGTCTGTTTGTCGATGATCACTCCCTTGATCATTCGGAAATTTGGCAATATCTTGACCCTTCTTTTCGCCTTTATCATTTTTGGAATCTCCTCATTTTATACTGCCTATTTTACAACAGCTGTAGACCTGCAGCACATTGCTCTTTCCCGCTTTATTTTTGGAATTGGGTTTGTCTGTTACATCAATCCACTCCTCGGCATGAGCGTACAAGAGATTCCCGACGCAAAACTTCCCTCTGCAACAGGGATTTTTCATTTCGTTCGGGCTATGGTGGGAGGAATTGGAACATCGGTATTTACCACCCTTTGGCTGCGCCGCACAATCTACCATCACGAGCGGATTGGAGCCAATCTAACGCCCTTCAATCCAATGACGCCCCACGTTGAAAATCCCCAGTCCCTTGCCCTGCTCAATAACGCTATGGACCAGCAAGCAGCGCTTCTTGCTATCAACGACGCATTCTATCTAATGGGTTGGCTCTTTGTGGGGCTTGTGGTCCTTTTGCTTGGTTGGTATTTCAAGAACCGAAAGGCATCCGAGCCAGCACCTGCTACCCCTCTGCACGTCGCAGAGTAAATCCCGTTTAAGGAAAAAAATTAACCACAGAGAGCTGTATATTTTTTATTACTAATAAAAATATTTTAATTGTTATATATAATTGACAATTATGTATAATTAAAAAGAACAAAAACTAGGAGATTTATGGAAATTGTTAAATTACTAGATCCGTGCCATATAGTTGCTGCAAAAGCCGTTCTTTCTACAGAGGCCTGGGTAGACGCTGTCGAATTTACAATGCATAATTCTACACAGCATCCAGTTAGACTTGAATTTTCAAGTCAGGGACAAGAGCCTAAAATCATTGTGCTTCAACCCAATGAAACGATCACTGCGCCATTTTTTGTAAATCAAAATTTGGATTTTTCAGTTAAAATGGAATTTCAGGATGAAGCAAATTTTTGGCCCGTCTATCAGAATCTCAAACTCCCCTCGAATCAAAAAGAAGTTCGCTTCACCATTGGTGAAGTATCTGATCGTTCCGGTTCAGAATTTTGGCCTCCCGTCGAATGGGTAGAACCCATCCTGATTCTGCAGGACTAGTACCCAACCATTAGAGCGCAATCCCTAAGGATTTGGCTGCGCGCAGCCAAATCGGAGAGGTCCAAGTGGGCCCCGTTAGAACTTTTTGGTTTTCGATGAAGTGCTGCGCCTGCTTCATTCCGCAGAAAGCGGTGCAGATTTCGGGGGTTGAAAGGACAAATTCCAACGATTGGAGCATCCGGGAATCTCCAGGGGGTAGTTCCTCAAAGACTTTTTTGCATAACTGCCCTACCCTCGATTGCATGAGCGGCGCAGAAACCATGACAGATATTCCTTGTTCATGAGCTGCTTGCAAGATGGTTTTTTTCGCATTTCCCAAAATTTGGTTTTTTTGATGGAGGGCCTCTAGCATCACCAGATTGTAGGGAAGCTGAATGGCTTTAAAGTGATGTTTTTCTCCTCCTGCCTCTCTTGCACACTCTAAGATTTTCGAGAGCTGGAGCGTCCCTTTTTGCCCGAACTTTTGCCTAAATCCATTCCAGGTTGCGATCCCATATCTGCGGATTTTT
>JAZKAZ010000012.1:0-5388 GCA_040388845.1 Chlamydiota bacterium
CTTGCGGTCTACCATATCGGAAAGGGAATTTATAGAGTGGGAGAGTTGACATCGCGCACTGTTGTTGCCACGCTCTCTATTCTGAATACATTGTTAACTGGCTGCAGCTCCAAACCAGTCAGAGATATCATGGTCAAAGATTTGACCCGTTGTAAATATTCCGCAGGGCGTGCCGTGATGATTATCCCCCAATGTTTTTTTCATGCAATGGGATGTGCTGGTGCGTTTGTTTGTCCAACTCATGGGAGAAACTTACAAAAATTTGCTTTGGAAATGGATGCAGAGTCAGATCTACACCAAGCAGACTCTGAGAAAAATATCGACGTAGAGTTGGGAAAAGCGCCACTACTTCAAGAAGAAGGAGCTTAACCGTTTTCTCTAAGAAGAAATCTGCCCCCCGAACCAGACTCTTTAAGTTGAGGAATTGGGGATATATAGAATTCGGACAAAATAAAGATTGCTAACAACAGTTTGCTTTTCGCGGCTTCCAGTAAGATCTATAGTTGGAATTCTTTCTGTCTTTTCGTCTTTTATGAGTAGATTTAGTTCATCAGTTAGAGATTGGTACGCGCTTTGAGTTAAACTTCCCTCGAATCTTTCTTTGAGAGGAATTGTTTGATCGGATTGTTTTACATAGCAACATACGGTATGACATTCATAGGAGAGCGTCGAAAAGAAAGTTGAAAGAGAATGATCAGAGCTGGGATCGGAAACAGCTGGTGCAAAATGTTTTAGGTCGCAAATCAATCCTATTTCCGTATAGGGAATAAGTATTTGAGTCTGGTTTTTAGTGAAGGAAATTCCCTTCTGTTCGACAGCAACCTCATTGATTGCAAAATCGCGATTGATTGAACATAGGCGCGGTTGGGGTGTGGAGTCTTTTTTGCACAATGAATGATGCAAATAGCCGATCTCTCTGTCCGCATCTATACAGGTTTCGAATGTGAGCTTTAAAGAATAGAGGTGGGTCTTCGCAAGGGTTTGCATCTTTCGATGGGTTTCTTGTTCCTCTGGTGAGTTACGGAAATGTGGGTTCGATATGGTCTCTAGAAAAGCATATTCTTTTTTACTTAAACCTGTTTCGAATGAAACTAATATTTTTCCGTTTGGCCATTTAATTTGAGTATTTTTTTTCAAAATAAATGTCATTATGTTTGAAATTGCCGGAAGAAGGGCAGAAAAATGAGGGTTGGGATTTGGAATCTGGGTGCGCGTTGTGGTCTTGCGAATTTGAGATATTGAATTGAGGGGAATCGATACCTCTGAGCCGTCATACTGAAAAGAAATAGAATTGTCGATAGGGATAAGATGCTTGATCGTGATCAGACTCACAGCGAAACTCCGATGAGGTTAAAGCCCAAAAATTCTAATGGAAAGAACCTGAAAAATGCAATAGGAATTTCTCTTGAATTCAAGCGCTCCGGCAGCAAGAAATTCGGGTCCAAAGGCGAGAAAATGTATTTGGCGCCACACAAAAGGCGGTGAGCCCAGCTGTCGCAATCCCAACTGGAATGCCGAGTCCTATGCCTATGAGTTTCCAAGCTTGATAGGTTGGAAAGATTGAGAGACAAAGCCCAGCTAGGCGGCAAATCACAGCAATTCCATCCCAAGGATTATTAAGGGGGAATTTTTCACAAATTACGGCAAGTCCGGTGCTATAAGATGTCAGAGCGATCAGGTCAGGAATCACAGAATCTATAACTAAAGAATCTACAACCGAAGGATTTGCTGTGAGCAATCCGATTGCAATCAAAGTATACCCACAGGCTAGCCGTTGGAATGAATTTGGCGGTCCAAAAAAAGTTTCAGCGGAAGGCGATTGCAGAGATGGAATCAGTGGTTGAATGTTGTGCACGAAAATCTCAAAAAGTTGGGATGAGAGAATAGACTTTCAGGGGGAAAAAAATCAAGAATCAAAATGGGAACCGTAATCATTCAAAACATAAATCCCATCGCGCTCAGAAACGGCGTTGGCAATTGATTTGTTTTGGCATTTTTAAATTTTGCAAACGGAAAAAACTCGATCTTTGAGCTTGTCAAATTGTTTATTACCGTTTAAAAAAGTACTTGGACCGGGGTGGTATGATAACTTCAGCAGCTGCGATTTCCAGCACATTTATTTGGAGAAGAGTCCATTCATTGATGGGCCTTTGGCTGATCCTCTATTTGACTGTGCATCTTTTGACCAATTCCCAAGCAGCTCTCTGGATTGGCGATGATGGAAGCGGTTTTATCCGAATGGTGAATGCTCTTGAGCAGCTTCCCTACCTTCAGGTGATTGAAGTTGTTTTTATTGGGATTCCTTTTGGGATTCACATCATTTGGGGCGTCAAGCGGGCGCTCACCGCCAAAACAAATTCTGGGAAAACCGACGGCAGAGCTCCCTCGCTTCCCCTTGCCCGGAATCGAGCATTTACCTGGCAAAGGCTCACCTCTTGGATTCTCCTTTTTGGAGTGATTGGGCATGTCGTTCAGATGCGCTGGCTGGATGCGCCGAAAAAAGTTCGCGTGGGGTATGAAGAGCGGTTTTTAGCGCAGTTGGATTTCGATGCAGGGCTTTATACATTGGCGCCCCGCCTGCATGTGACGCTTTATACGGCAGAAGAGATTGCCGAGTTGAAAAAAAAAGTGGCGTCTCTTCCTGCAGTCTCTTCCGTTGCTGAAGAGATGCAGAGAGTGAATGAAGAAAAACAATTTTTTCGACAGCTCTCCTCCTTTCATCTCAAGGAAAATCAAGTGGTGGCAGAAGCTCTCACGCCTGGGACTGCGATCCTTCTTAAGGTGCGCGATACATTCAAAAGTCCTCTCATGATCGGGCTGTATACTCTTTTTGTGGTGGCAGCTGCTTTTCATGCATTCAATGGGTTTTGGACTTCTTTGATTACGTGGGGAGTTCTTCTTTCTTGGCGCTCGCAAAAGGGAATGCTCTCTTTTTGCGGCGTTGGAGGCGCTCTTTTAGCGTTTCTCGGCCTCGCTGCGATTTGGGGCAGTTATTGGATCAATCTTCGAGCCTAAGGATCAATGATAGCAAAACGGAAAAAAGAAGTGATCGTCGTCGGAGGCGGTTTGGCGGGCCTTTCGGCTGCGATGAAGCTTGCTGAAAAAGATTGCCATGTCAAATTGGTCTCTGTCACGAAGGTGCGTAGGTCCCATTCTGTTTGCGCGCAAGGCGGGATGAATGTGGCAATCAACCTCAAGGGAGAAGATGATTCTCCTTATGTGCATGCCTATGACACGATCAAGGGAGGCGATTTTTTAGGCAATCAGCCTCCGATTTTAGAAATGTGTTTAGCAGGGCCCGCCATTTTGCGGATGATGGATCGGATGGGATGTCCTTTCAATCGGACTCCCGAAGGACATGTCGATTTTCGGCGGTTTGGAGGGACTCTTTATCATCGGACGGCTTTTTGCGGGGCGTCTACTGGGCAGCAGCTCCTCTATTCCTTAGATGAGCAGGTGCGCAGGTTTGAGGCAAAGGGAATGGTTGAAAAATTTGAGAATCACGAATTTTTGCGGGTGATTCTTGACGAAGAGGGGCGCTCCCGAGGGGTTGTGATTCACGATCTTTTCAATCTAAAGCTCCAAGTATTGAAAGCGGACGCAGTTGTGATTGCAACGGGCGGGTTGGGATTGATCTATAAAAAATCGACCAATTCTACTTTTTGCACAGGCGCTGCCAATGGGCGTCTTTTTATGCAGGGGATGAAGTATGCCAATGGAGAATTCATCCAGATTCATCCGACTGCTATCCCTGGCGAAGATAAGATGCGGCTGATTTCCGAATCGGTGCGCGGAGAAGGAGGGCGTATTTGGGTCTATGGCAATTCCTCCAAGCAGATTTTATTTCCCGATGGATCTATGCAATCTTGTGGGAAAACCGGAGAGCCTTGGTATTTTCTAGAGGAGATGTACCCGGCTTTTGGCAATCTCGTTCCGCGCGATATTGGCTCTCGCGAAGTGCTCCGCGTTTGCGAGATCGGTCTTGGGGTGGAAGGGAAAATGCAAGTGTTTCTCGATATCACGCATCTATCTGCAGAAAAGCAGCAAAAATTGGAATCGGTGCTCGAGATCTATCAAAAATTTACGGGAGACGATCCCCGCAAAAAACCGATGAAGATTTGTCCTGCGGTTCATTATACCATGGGCGGCGGCTGGGTCGATTGGCCCTCTGCGGATGATCCGGACCGGTGGAGCCGTTTTCGGCAGATGACAAATCTTTTGGGATGTTTCAATGTAGGCGAATCGGACTATCAATATCACGGCGCCAACAGGCTAGGGGCCAATTCTCTTTTGTCCTGTATTTTTGGGGGGCTTGTCACGGGAGTTGAAGTGCCTCGCTACATTCAGAGTCTTACAAAGTGCTATGAAGATGTTCCAGAAGAAATTTTTCAAAAGGCGCTCTTGATCGAAGAGAGGATGCAAAAAGAACTTTTGAGCCGGGAAGGCTCTGAAAATGTGCACGTGCTCCATGATGAGATGTCCGATTGGATGGTCCGCTACGCGATGGTCAAAAGAGACAATCCCGATCTGATCAAAACAATTGAAAAACTCAAAGAGATTCGGGAGAGATATCAGAATATTTCTTTGAGCGACCGCGGGATGAAATTAAATCAAACTTACGTTTTTGCGCGCCAGTTTCCAGCGATGCTGGAGCTTGCCCTTGTGATTGCGAAGGGAGCTCTTCTTCGCGATGAATTCCGCGGGGCGCATTATAAACCGGAATTTCCGGAGCGCGATGATGAGCATTGGTTAAAAACGACGATTGCAACCTACGATCCTCTCCAAGATGAGCCAATCATCACTTACGAGCCTGTTGACATGCGCCATCTCGATCCGATAAAGAGAGATTATACACATGCGAAAAGGCTCAAGCCCAAATTAAAGAACATACCTGCAAATATTCAGCTGCCCATCTAAAGGAAAAATGGTTTCAGGAAAATTTACTCTCAGAATTTTACGGGGAACCCCCAGCAATCAGCACTGGGAAGAGTTCGAGTTTGAGCGGATGGCAGGCGCCAATGTCATCTCAGCGCTGATGGAAATTCAGAAAAATCCGATCACCAAGCAAGGGGAGAAAACCACTCCGGTCGCTTGGGAGCAGGGGTGTCTTGAAGAGGTGTGCGGCTCTTGTTCGATGCTTGTCAATGGACGCCCGCGGCAAGCGTGCACAGCGCTCATTGAGCCGTATATCAAAGAGACGGGAATTTCTACGATCACGCTTGCTCCTTTTACGAAATTTCCGCTTATCCGAGATTTATGTGTGGATCGGACGCGGATGTTTGATTCGCTCAAGAAAATTCGGGGTTGGATTCCAATTGATAATTCAAATGATACGGGGCAATTTGGACCGACTGTCAGTCCAGAGGTTCAGGAAGCTCTGTACGTGCT
>JAZKAZ010000012.1:5398-8707 GCA_040388845.1 Chlamydiota bacterium
GTAAATACAGATTCCGGTTTTATGGGACCTGCTGCCATGTCCCAAATCCGGCTCTTTAATTCGAACCCGACAGGGAAGCTCCAAAAATCGGAGCGTCTTCAAGTGGCTCTCGGAGATGATGGAATTGCCGGATGCGGCAACGCCCAAAATTGCGTCCGAGTTTGTCCGAAAAATATCCCTCTTACTGAGTCTCTTGCCTTGATTGGCAAAGAGGCAAGCCGTCAGGCAATCAAAGAAATTCTAGGTCTTCCCGACGCATAAGAGAAATTCTTCTTGGGGACAAGAAGAATTTCTGAGTTGTTCAATGAATAAAATTTAGCTTTTCTTTTCTTCAACAGAAGTCTGTTGCAGTAGGCTCAATGCAGTTAGAACAACTGTTGCTGTATGTTCTGCATTACTTAAGGGTTGTAATAAACTTGGTGCGTTCTGGGGAGCTGGGGGCAAAGTTAAAGAAGGCATTTGAGTGATTGCGAGATGCTCAAGAGTTAGTGGACTGTCTACAAAGGGTGAGGGGGGAGCGAGAGGCATGGGTGTAATAGGTGAAAAAGATATTAAATTATCATCATCAAAATGGGAGACCTCCGGAGACAAAAAAGGCGTCATGGTTGATGACGAAGAGAATGATGATAAAGGTGTCGTGGGTGTTGACATAGTTTTATTCCTTATTTATTTTAATGTTATAAAAATATATTATACATAATTATAATTAATAAGTAAATGTAAAGTCGTGTGCATTATTATTTTTAATTGGTTTTTTTAGTTAGGTTGGAAAATAAAATACTCACTATTAACAAGATACGTCTAAAAGCTAAAAAGATCTTTCTGTAAATGTTCGATTAAGGAAGAATGCCTATTCTCTGCTGTTTGGGACACACTAGACTATGAATGCCCTTCAACTACAAGCAATAATTAGGGAGCCCCGACGCCAGGCTGCGGCTTTTAGCCCCCTTGGGAAGCGGTTCCACGTGAATATACACGGTTGACTTTAAGCTTCTGTCAGAACCCTTTCGGCGGAGATTTTTTTACAATTCGATGAAATGTGTCGACTGCCTATGCGGCGCATCCTTCCAGGACTCTTCTTCAAATTCTTGTATGTAAAACCGCTTTACAAGCGCTCTTTTTAACTCTTCGATGAGTTGGTCTGTGCTCGGCGCATGCTCTTTTAGCCTGCAAAGAAAGTCTGTGTGGGATCTTGCTTGCCGGTATTGAGGTCTTTTAGCAGGAAGTTGGAGATAATTCATATTCGTCTCATCATAGTCCCAAAGAAAAGAGGTGTGATGAAGCCATCTTTTATTTTTAATATACTGCGCATTTCCCCCGCATTTTTTATTTCCAATGCAGTAGTCGTTTTCTTGGATCTGGAAGTTGGGGAGATTCCAGGCGGATTGATAGAGATCTCCCGACCAGCGAAGAATGGGTTCTGGAAAGGCAGCAATATGCAGATGGTCTTTATTGAAAATAAACGTGATGAAAAGGGTGTTTTCATCGACGATCACAGTTCCCCCTCCGCTGAATCGTTTAATGACAGGAATTGGCTCGTTTTGAAGGCGGTTGATCTCTAAAAGAGCTTCCGGTTTGCCGGAAATGCCCATCACAATTGCGCGGGGAGATCCTTGGTTGACAATGCAAAAACTTCGCTCTTCCGTCCTTAAAAGCGCCTCTTCGAGCTGGAGCTGCTCAAAGATGGGCTTATTTTTGAGATGGATGAAATGGAGCGTATTAAGAATAAGTCATCTCCATGAGTTCCTCGACAGGCAATATTTGGAGTTTAGTTCCTTGGTTGGAGAGAACTTTCATCAAGAGGAGCGTTCCATTCTGCGCAGCTGTGAGATCGGTTACATTGGAGTAGACCATGCCGCTCACGGTGCGGATCATGATTTTTAAGGTAGGCTTTTCTTTTCGGAGCATCTCAAAGGCCTGTACGTAGTCGCCGGCTCTTCCTTTGGACTCGATCACGATTGTACTCTTACTTGTCCCGGACGGGTTTAAAGGAGGCATGGAAAGTGGATTTTTATCTGAGGCGGCAGGGGTTTCTTGCGCAAATAAAGCCCCGCTTAAAAGAAACAGAGGAAGGCAGAATCGGTTCATTGTGGACCCTTTGATTGAAGACGTTTGCGTAGGATCGTGGCGGCCTCTTCTACTTTTTGCATGGAAGCTGCTGCCTTTCTCCCCGTTGCGATTCTTGTTTCTAATTCTTCGAGATTTAATTCATCGCTTAAAAAATCGGTTACGCCATTTTCCAGCGCTTGATCTCTAAATGATTTTTTGAGCCGCCCTGTGATCAATAAGATAGGGGTTAAACTATTTTTTGTTAAATTGCGAAGAGTTTTGCAAAGCTCTAAAACGGCCCCTCCCCCCATATTCCCATCGACAATCATCAATTCAAGATCGGTATTTTTCAGAGCCTCAATTGCTTTTGACTCGTTACTTGCCTCAACGATAAAAAATTGATCGCTCAGATGCTTTTTAATCCAAAAGCGAATTGAGGGATTATCAGAGATGATCAAAAGAGTCGGCAGGTTCAATTGCTTGGACATAGATCCTATTTACCTTTTTCAAGGACAATGAGCAAGATCGAAATATCGGCAGGCGAGATGCCGGAGATTCGGGAGGCTTGTCCCAAATTTTCTGGAGTGAATTTAGAAAATTTCTGCTGGGCCTCTGCTCTAAGGCCTACGATTTTGCTGTAGTCAAAATCTTTTGGAATCCGATGGGAATCGAGATTTTCCAATTTGGCCACTTCCTTTTCTTGCCGTTCAATATAGCCTGCATACTTGAGGTGCATTTCAATTTGCGTGTTGATATCAGAGCCAAAATCGACAACTTGCTCAGGATAGGCCTCAAGCGCTGCCATATAGGTCCATTCGGGGCGGCAGATGAGCGAGGCAAGATTTGTGCTTTTCCCGTTGATTGTTTTAAAGACATGGGAGAGGCGTGCCGTTTCCGTATCAATAGTTTTTTGTTTTTGGAGCGCTCGGTCCACTTGCGATTGGGTCACCATCCCAAGTGTGTGGGCAAGAGGCCTTAGGCGAAGATCGGCATTGTCTTGGCGCAAGAGGAGCCGATGTTCTGCCCGGCTGGTGAACATGCGATAGGGTTCGCTCAATTCAAAGCGGATCAAGTCGTCGATCATCACGCCGATATAGCTTTCAGATCTCTTCATTGTAAAGGAAGGCTTGCCAAGGGTTTTGCAGGCAGCGTTTATGCCGGCAATCAGGCCTTGGGCAGCTGCCTCTTCGTATCCGGTGGTCCCGTTGATTTGACCTGCTAAGAAAAGTCCTTCGATGAGTTTAGTCTCGAGGCTTGGAT
>JAZKAZ010000012.1:8717-10874 GCA_040388845.1 Chlamydiota bacterium
TTTCACAAAATCGTATTCAATGGCATAGGCGGGCCTCATCACTTCGGCATTTTCGAGCCCCACACAACTCTGGATCAATGCCAATTGCACATCGAAGGGAAGCGATGAGGAGATCCCATTTACATACACTTCTTCGGTTGTGAGCCCTTCTGGCTCCAAGAAAATTTGATGGCGGTCTTTATCGGCAAAGCGGACGACCTTGTCTTCAATCGAGGGGCAATATCTAGGCCCTACGCCCTTGATCGTTCCCCCGTACAATGGCGAGCGGTGGAGGTTAGATTTAATGATTTCGTGGGTAATTGGCGTTGTATAAGTGATGTGGCAGGAGACTTGGGCCATTCTCTCTTCGGGCTCATCATAGGAAAAGCGGACCCCTTCATCTCCGGGCTGCTCTTCGCATTTGGAAAAATCGATGCTGCGCCGGTTGATCCGCGGCGGAGTCCCTGTTTTCAGTCTTCCCAACTGAAATCCCAAATTTTCTAAGCAAGGAGAAAGGCCGGTGGCTGCTTTATCGCCTCCTCTGCCCCCTGAGAAATGGGTCTGGCCAATGTGAAGCAGGCCGCGCATGAATGTGCCAGAAGAGAGAATCACGGTTCGGGCTCTGAATTCGATCCCTTCCTGAGTCGCAACACCTACAATTTTTCCAGTTTCGACAAGAAGCGATTCGGTAGTCCCTTGTTTGATCTCGAGATTTGTAGTTTTTTCGAGGCGGAACTTCATTTCTTGGGCATACGCCGCCTTATCTGCTTGCGATCTGGGAGAGCGGACGGCAGGCCCTTTAGAGGCATTCAGCATCCGAAACTGGATGCTCCTTCGGTCGGCTACTTTGCCCATGAGTCCGCCGAGAGCATCGATTTCCCGCACGATGTGGCCCTTAGCGGTACCGCCCACTGATGGATTGCAGCTCATTTTGCCGATGGTATCGAGATTCATTGTGAGGAGAAGTGTTTGGGCTCCCATCCGGGCAGCTGCATGCGCAGCCTCGCAGCCGGCATGGCCTGCGCCAATCACTAGAACATCAAAAATCTTCGGATATTTCCACATGGTCAAAATTCCAAGTCATAAAAAAACCCCTACCAAAATCAATTGAATAGGGGCCCTAAAAATATTTCAGCAATTTAAGCTGCGATTATTTTTTCTTGTGGCGGTCGCGTCGTCGGCGCTTTTTGCGCTTATGACGGGCGATCTTCGCGCGTCGTTTCTTTTTTACAGAGGACATGTTTTCCCTTCATTCAAAAAGCTTTTCAAAGAGATAGCGGTATTTTAGAGCATTCAGAGCTAAATGTAAAGCGCGAGATGTGGAGAGGTGCGTGAATAAAATGTTTTATGGGGGTGGGCTTTGGGGATTCGATAAATTAGTTGGCGCTTGGAGGGGGAGAGACTTTGTCGGAGGCGCCGCCTCCTGCTCCTCTGGGCCCGCCTCTCTGCTCTTATTTATTTGAAGCAAACAAATAAGAGCAGAGAGGCAGCCTTTAATATTCAAAGGGTTGTCAATGGCAATATGCGGAGTTTCTTGTGTGGAGTTAATTTGTTTGTTGTTTTATTATTATTGATAATTAGATTTAAATATAAATATTTTAGTTTATTATTTTTTTGATTCTTAAATACATAGGTAAAAAATATGCACATCAAAGAAGTTTTTAAAACGAGAAACTTGGCCGAGCTAGGTGAGTTTTTAAATCAAGGCAAATTAGGGGTTAGCTTTGGCAGCTGGGGGATCGAGCGGCCTTCTTTAAGATGGATTCAGAGCGGAATTGAGGGATCTCTTACGCTTAGCGAATTAGAGTCTTTAGTAATTGAAGCATATAATCGAGAAGTAAAGAATCTTTCAAGTCACATGCTGAATCCGATCTATCAAAATCAGATTCGTCTTCAGCAAATAGAATTGGGAAAAGGAATGGCGAAGTTGATCCATAAAATTTCGATTGAGACGGAGCAATTGTGGAACTCAAAGACGTGGATTCGACAGGCCGCACGGATGGTTTTTTTGGGATATGATGTATGGACGATCGGAAGAAGTTTAGAAGATTTATCTGGAAGTCTGAATTTATCGATGTTTGAAAATAGATTGGATGAAGAGTTTCGTATGGAAAAATCTCGATTTAGAAAAGAGGAGAAAAAAAAAGGGAGAATGGAAAAAAGATAAAAAGGGACGAC
>JAZKAZ010000012.1:10884-11765 GCA_040388845.1 Chlamydiota bacterium
GAAAAGAGGAGAAAAAAAATTCAGAGGGTTTTCCGTTTTTCGAAGAGGTATTGAGGAGGACTGCAAAAAAGTTTTTCAGTCATGACTTCTTTTTTGATTTTGAGAAACTTTTTCAGAATGCTGCAAATCTAAATCAAAATCCTGTCAGAAATGTTAAAAAAATAGATCCCTATGCTGTTTTGGGAGTGGGTTCACAGGCAACTTCTGGAGAAATAGGGAAGGCCTATCGTAAATTGGCTCTAAAGCTACATCCTGATAAAAATCCCGATGATCGAAAAGCTGCTGGTGAAAAATTTCAGAAACTTCAAGAGGCCTACGAGCTTCTCAATGATCCTAAGCGTCGTACTCACTTCGACCGGTTTGGCATTGATCTGAAGACGAATTAGACTTTTTCGAACTCTTCATTATTCAATACGAATAATTTCTGGTTTTGGTAATTCCTGCTTGTCTATTTTTCTCAATTGAGCATATTGTCAAATCCGGAAAATAATAGCAGTTATTCCCCTGAGGGAGAAAATATTTTTTATATAGGAAAAAAAATAAAAACGTTAAACTTCATTACCCAAGTAAGGTGCGTGCGATGGAGTTCAAGATTTTTTTAATGAAGCTGGCTGGAGTAATTTTTTTAACACCAATTATGGGATACGGACTTCTCCGGTGTATTGAATCCTCGGAGAAAGTGTGGAAAACAAATAATCGGAGAAAGCAATGGCTAGTGGCATGTGGGATATTTTTTCTGTTAGCGTGTATAGGCGGATGGCTTCGATAGGAACCGTGGGACTCTGTGTTTTATGTCAGTTTCCGCAAAGCGGTTATTGTTTTTCAGTTGAACGGGCAGCTCAGCGCAATCCCGGTCCAACAGGCCCGGGTCAAGCGAGCTC
>JAZKAZ010000013.1:0-12172 GCA_040388845.1 Chlamydiota bacterium
CAAGGAGTCCAGAGGACGTCAGTCCTTTGGTGGGGTGCGGGGCAAAGCCCCTCTAAAGGATTAGACAACACCCGCCATCGGACGTTTTAGGCTTTTGTTGGATTTGAAGCTTTCGGCCTTGCACCAATACTATTTTAGATACTTGTGATGTAGGTGGATTTCTGATTTGCTCAATCCTTTCCTCCAAGCCAGCAATTTCTTTCTTTATATTCTGAAATTCCTGATTCAAACCAATCATGTTATTTCCTGGGACTAAATTCGGCTTACCATCCCCTCCGAATCCATAATTCTCCATTTTACTCCACAAGGAATCTCTTCTCCGATCCAACGCTTTCTTTTGTTCTGTAAGACTGTGAAGATTTGTGTTTGAATAGTTCTTCTGAGACGGAGAAACAGGCGTTTCCATTTTAGAGACTCCCTAAAATAAACTGACTTTAAACAGCTAGTAAAAATAAATTGATACCGATTTAAAGTCCACTTATACCACAATCTTTAGGCAACCGTGACTTCTTTGCATAAATAGACGTCTTGAATGGTGTTGAGAATCTGAATCCCCTCTTTCCTTGATTTTTGGAAGGCCTTGCGCCCCGAGATAAGTCCCATGCCGCCGGCTCTTTTGTTGATTACCGCAGTCATCGCAGCTTCATGGAGATCATTTTCTCCTGAAGCCCCGCCCGAATTGATCAAACCAATGCGGCCCATGTAGCCGTTGATCACCTGATAACGAGCCAGATCGATGGGGTGGTCGGTGCAGAGGGATGTATACATTTTTTCGTGCGTTTTGCCGAATTTAAGCGCTTTGAATCCCCCATTGCAAACGGGGAGTTTTTGTTTCACGATATCTGCGCCGATGGTGGCTCCAAGGTGATCTGCCTGTCCTGTTACATCTGCAGCCTCATTGTAATCTTTGTCGCTAGTTTTAAAGGCATTGTTGCGCACGTAGCACCAGAGGACCGTTGCCATGCCGAGGTCGTGCGCAAGGGCAAACGCTGTGGAGATTTCAGCAATTTGGCGCCGACTTTCCGGAGAGCCGAAATAGATCGTCGCTCCCACCGCCACGCAACCCATGTCGTAGGCCTGTTTGACAGAGGCAAAAAGGGTCTGGTCGTGGATGTTGGGATAGGTGAGGAGTTCGTTGTGATTCAATTTCATTAAAAACGGAATTTTATGGGCATATTTGCGGGCGACGCTCCCCAAAACTCCAAGCGTGGAGGCAACTGCGTTACAGCCACCCTCGATTGCGAGACGGACGATGTTTTCTGGATCAAAATACTCCGGATTGGGGGCAAAAGAAGCTCCAGCGCTATGCTCGATGCCTTGGTCAACTGGGAGAATAGAAAGATACCCAGTTCCCTTCAGGCGCCCGCAGTGGAAAAGCGTCTGTAAACTTCTCAGAGTGCGCACATTCCGATCGCTTACGGCAAAGATTTGGTCTACCCAGTCTGGGGAAGGAAGATGAAGTTGCTCCTTAGGAACCGTTTTACAGGTGTGATTCAGAAGCTTTTCAGCATCTTTGCCAAGAATTTTTTGGAGATCGGAATAATTCATAAAACGGGCCTCTTAGAAGATCCTTCTAAGGTAGCAATGAAGTTGTTATTTCTTCCAGAAATTTTGGATTTGATCAGACATTTTGCCACGGGTTTCCGGAACTTGGGTAAAAATAAACCAGATACCCAGAAGAGAGATCAGAGTAAAGACCCAAAAAGTAACACCTATTCCCAAAAGATGGATGAGGCTCAAAAAGGAAAGGGCAACCAGGTAATTAGAGCCCCAGTTGGCAAATGTTGCAGCTCCGATGGCCCGCCCGCGCGTCGTTAAAGGATAAATCGAATAAATTTCCGAAGTAATCAAAAAAGCCACAGGTCCAAGGCTGATCGCAAAAGAGGCCACATAGAGCATCAATGAGGCAAGCGCAATAAAAGCGAGATTCCCCTCTATAAAAAATGAAAAACCCAAAAGAGCAAGGGCGGTCGCCATCCCCATCAGCCCCCCGATCAGAAGCGGTTTTCTTCCGACTCGATCAATCAGCCAAAGCGCAAACACAGTTACGATCATGTTGACTGCGCCTAAAAAGATCGTTGCGAAAATCGCTGTTTGCGCACTTTGAAACCCTGCGAGCTGAAAAATTCGGGGCGCATAGTAAATGACCGCATTGATCCCTGTGATTTGCTGAAAAATATTGATCCCAATTCCGACAAGAAGCGGCTTTGCATAAAAACGTTTGTTCGTCTCTTTTGGCACGTCTGCGCTTGGCGAAGCTTCGATTTTACTTAAAATTTTTTCGGCCTCTTTCTTTTGATTTTGACTAAGAGTCCAAGAAGGACTCTCGGGAATAAAAAAAAGACCGATCAATTGAAGAGTTGCTGGCAGATAGGCAAAGGAAAACATGGGGCGCCAAGCATAGCTTTCCGAAAAAATAAAGGCGACAATGTAGGCAATGAGGATCCCCATTGTGACTGCGAGTTGATTGATCAAGACAAACGTGCCTCGCATTGCGGGAGGCGATATTTCGCTGATGTAAAGAGGGACTGCGAACGAGACAATCCCGACAGCAAGCCCTGCCACAAATCTGCCGATCAACAAGATATTGATATTGATTGCTTGGGCTAAGAGGAACGTCCCAATAAAAAACAAGAGGAGGGTCAGAAAAAGAATTTTTTTTCTCCCCAGTAAATCTACGATGAATCCCCCGCCGATTGCCCCAATCAGAGCACCGATCATGAGTGTGCTTACAACCAATTCCTGCTGAAAAGTCGTCAATTGAAAGTCTTTGGCAAGAAACAAGACCGCACCGGAAATCACACTCGTGTGATATCCAAAAAGAAAGGCGCCCAAGGCAGCTACAATCGAGGCAAAGAGGGGGGATTTCACAAGGTTCATTTCCAACAACACCATTTTTTTGTGGGGGGAGCAATTTTTTGCTCGAGATCCATGATTGCCTTTAGTTTTGCCCGTTTTATTTCTCTCTCGAGCGCCTGTCCCTCGTTAAATGCAAGATTCCATTGCGTATGGTAAAATTTCACTGAATTTTGCGATAGCTCTAGTTCTTGTTCAAGTTTTCTTCTACTTTCATCGTCCATCTCCTGTCCCAGTTTTTGTTTGATGTCAGATACACTTTTCTTCGCTGTTCTATAAAACCCGAGATGAGAACGAATCTTATTTTTTATAGCAGTTGTCAACTCATTTTGTGAGTCGAGCGATGCGACATCTTCAAGGCTTCGAGAAGATCCCGAAGGGGAGGCAGGAACAGAGTGCGATCCCCGAGGAGAAAGACTTGTGCGCCCACTGGACGTATCTAACACCCTGATTTTCGAAGTGGGCGTTTGACTAGATCCTGAGGGTGGGCCTAATAGATCGAAGTGAGAGGCGCTACGGACAATAGGAGTCCGCCTGATATCGCTCACGGAATCTGACCGCTTCAATACATCAATTGCACTTTGAGAAACTTTCTGCTCTGTAGAGTGTAGATCCCGAGTCATTGATTCAGGGCTGGACCGAGGCAGTATTTGTCTAGGAGTCAAAGAAGAGGTTCTATGATCTGTCCTCGAGCCATGATTGCGCGGTATAGGAAATCCTCCGACAACATTTCCTTCTACATTCACCCGACGTCTTACGCTCGAAGGGGTGCTAGAACGCTCTGGAAAAGACTCCCCATGCAGTGTTTCCAGACTCACCAATACAGTTAAGTGATGATCTAATTGCCGGCGATGCGTCGGCTGAGATGTGGAGGATGGGTAACCGGAAGTGATCGATGATGAACTTGTTGCCATATTTTTATAGTCCTTTGAGGGTGAAAACAAAAAATTTGTAAACTAAAATTTTGAAAAAACAGAGAGGGCTATAAAGATAAATTTATTAATTTTTTAAGTCCAGCCTCAATTGATCTCACAAAAAGATCTCACTCAACATAGAGAAGAAAGCTTTTTAGATAAGAGCTTTCAGGATGGAATATGGAAATGGGATGATCGATTGCTTGGCGATGGCGCCCGAGGATGCGCACGGAGCGATTTGCCTCGAGAGCTGGGAAAGATGGAATTGGCCGCAGTAGTGGCATTTGTAGGCGCGGAAGGCCTGGTCGATATCCTCTCTCTTTTTTACAAAGGCGGGAGGATCGAGAATGACCAAATCATAATTCCAGGAACTAGTTTTTAAATAGTCGAATACATCAGCCTGCTCAAAATGGTGCTTATCCAATGCCAAACCATTCAGCAATAGGTTTTTTTCCACTTTGCTCTTGCACTTTGGGCTGATTTCTACGCTATCTACATGAAGAGCGCCTCCTGCAAGCGCAGAGACAGAAAAACCCCCTGTATAGGCAAAGCAATTGAGAATGCGGCGATTCGGCGCAAGCTCCCGCACAAGGGAGCGCATTTCTCTTTGATCTAGGAAAAGCCCTGTTTTTTGCCCGTGGATCACATCGACTGAATAACGAAGTCCTTTCTCCAAGATCTCTACTTCTTCTTGGGCCTCTCCATACAAAAGAGATTTAGCCTCATCCATACCTCCCTTCTTCCGAAGAAAAGAGGTCGACTTTTCATAAAGAGTTTTCGGGCTCAATTCCTGGATCAGGGCAGCTGTAATTTCACCTTTAAGACGCTCGATGCCAGGATTTGAGATCTGCATCACCAGGGTATCGCCGTATGCATCGACGACTAATCCGGGAAGACCATCTCCTTCTGCATTGATGATCCGATAGGCGTTCGTCTCTTTTGGATTGAACCAACGTCTTCGCAAAGCTGCCGCCTCGCGGATCCGCTTTAAAATCGCATCTGAAAGCAACTCCTCTCCAAAAGCGAGCATATGGCCGACAATCGAGCGCCCTTTATTGAGGACGGCAATCCCCAGCTTTTCTTTGGAAGAAGAGTAAACATCCGCTAAATCCCCATCTGAAAATGAAGGCGATCCTGCAACGGCTCCCGAAAAAATCCAATGGTGATGCTGCCGAATCGGCCTTTCTTTTCCGGGCTTTAGTTCAAGTTTCATTTTAAATGAGTCCTAATTTGCTGGGGCCTTTTTTTGCCTCGCCAAAGGGACCGAGGACTTTTCCAATTAAGTCGTAGTCTGCAACTTCTGTGATTTCTACTTCGTAGAATTTCCCAAAAGCTGTGACTTTCCGCCCATCATTGATGATGATTTGCCCGTCGATATCGGGGCATTGTCCGCTAAAACGCGCGCGTAGAAGCATCTGAGATTCAGGATGATATCCTTCGACAATGGCCTTCAGCCTTTGCCCAATCATCTGTTTGTTTCTTTTGCGCACCATTTTTTGTTGAGCAGCTGCCAGCTTTTCAAAGCGGGCCTGCTTTACCTCTTCAGAAATTTGGTTGGGAAGGCGGGCGGCATAGGCTTCTTTCTCTAGAGAAAACTTGAAAATCCCCACGTTGTCCAAAGGAACTTTTTGAACAAATTCGAGGAGCTCCAAAAATTGCTCTTCAGTCTCTCCTGGGAAGCCGACCATGAGACTGGTGCGGATGACAACACCTGGGACCTCTTTGCGGAGCTTCTGGATGATTTCCACAATCTGCTCTTTGGAAGTGGTCCGATGCATAGCTTTCAACATTTCATTATTGATATGCTGAATCGGCATATCGAGATAAGGGCAGATCCGGGAATCGCTCTTGATGATTTCAATCAATTCATCGTCGATTTCATCGGGATAAAGGTAGAGAAGACGGATCCAAAAATCTTTCTCCACTTTGAGCATCTCACGCAAGAGGGAGGCCAATGCCCCTTTTTCTTTTCGGTCTTTCCCAAAATCACCGAGATCCTGCGCAATTAAGATCACCTCAAATACACCTTGAGAGAGAAGTGCATTGAATTCTTTGAGTACCTGGACCGACGTCTTGCTCTGCAGAGGCCCTTTGATGCTAGGAATGATGCAGAAAGCGCATCTTTTCTTGCATCCTTCGGCAATCTTTAAATAGGCATAGTGCTTCGGAGTAGAAAGGGTCCGCGGGATTTCGCCCCATTCCAGGTAGCTCCGAGCGTCTGTCACAGCCTCGCCAGCTTCCCCTGCCCGCACTGCGTCAAGAATTTTTTCCACATCGCCAGAGCCAAGTAAATAATGGATGTGGGGAAACTTCTCTTTGAGCTCGCCGCTATGTTTTTGCACCATGCATCCGGTGACAATCACCTTCGCATCACTTTTCTTGATGTCAAAAAGATCTTGAATTGTGAGGATCCCCTCTTGGCGAGAAGACTCAAGAAATCCACAGGTATTGACTACGAGAAAATCAGCCTCTTTCGGCTCAGGAGTCACTTCATAGCCCGCTTTGAGAAGGATCCCGATCATCACCTCGCTGTCAACCAGATTCCGGGCGCAGCCGAGGCTTGTAAAATGAAATTTATTCTTAAAATTGATTTTTCTGTTCAGCATGGGTCAGAATTATAGGATGTGCTATTTTGTTATGCAAAAAGAAAATAGATGCTCCCTTATCTTTTCAGAAAATCGATCATCCTCCTCATCTCCTTGTGGTGCGTGATCACTGGTACTTTTTTCTTGATGCACGCAATTCCGGGAGATCCCTTCATCGGAGATCGGATGATTCCCCAGGAAGTGCTCGATTCTCTTTACGCCTATTACGGGCTCGATCAGCCCCTTTGGATCCAATATATGAAATATTTAAAAGGGATTTTGAGCGGGCAATTGGGCCCTTCGATTGTCTACCAAGGGCGGACAGTCAATCAATTTATCGCAGAGGGGTTCCCCGTTTCTGCCCAATTGGGACTGCAGGCTCTCTTAGTTGCTATTCCAAGCGGCGTTTTGCTAGGCACCTGGGCCGCCTTAAAACGGACCGAATGGCAAGACACTTTCGCCATGGTCATTTCTACCATCGGAGTCTCTGTCCCCAATTTCGTCCTCTCCAGCTTCCTTCAATTTATATTCAGCGTAAAACTCCATCTTCTTCCGGTTGCTCGCTGGAGCTCTTTTGAACACACAATTCTGCCGACTTTGGCGCTCGCAGCCTTACCTACTGCCTTCATTGCAAGATTGACTCGGTCTAATATGGTAGATGTGTTGCAGCAAGATTATATTCGAACAGCACTCGCCAAGGGACTCCCCCTCTTTCAGGTCGCACTCCGCCATGGCTTAAGAAATGCAATTCTTCCTATCATTACCTATCTTGGACCAGTTGCAACCCAAATTTTAACAGGGAGTTTCATGATTGAGAAAATTTTTGCAATCCCCGGCCTGGGACAATGGATGATTCACAGTATCAATGGGCGCGACTACCCGATGATCATGGGCCTTACGGTTTTGTTTAGCAGTGTTCTCATGGTTTCTATGTTTTTGGTCGATGTGGTTTATTCCATTTTAGACCCCCGCATCCGCCTGTCCAAAGAGAGAATCAATGAATGAAGTGACCTTTTCTGATTCCGGGTTTTTTGAAGATGCGTGGGCGAGGCTCCGCTCGAACCGAGCTGCGGTATTTTCTCTCATCACCCTTTTTTTTCTTTTCACAATGGCCCTCATCGGCCCCTTGGTTTCTCCCTATTCTTATTCAGAAATCCATCTGGAGCTCAAAAACACTCCTCCCTGCAAACAATTTTGGTTTGGGAGCGATGAGCTCGGACGAGATCTATTTACCCGAATTTGGTGGGGAGCTCGAATCTCGCTTTTCATTGGAGTGACCGCTGCAACCATCGATGTAATCATCGGCGTCTTTTGGGGATCGCTTGCAGCTTTCCTCGGAGGAAAAAGAGAGGAGCTAATGATGCGCATCTGCGATGTCCTTTATGCGATTCCCTATTTATTGGTCGTGATCCTCTTGACGGTGATCCGCGGCTCTGGGATCATTACGATCTTGATTGCAATGACTTTTACTGGATGGATCAATATGGCGCGGATCGTGCGAGCGCAGGTCCTCTCGATCAAACAAAATGACTATATCACAGCTGCCAAGGCCATTGGCGCCTCGCCTCTTCGGATCCTTTTTTCCCATTTGATTCCAAACTCTCTCGGACCCATTATCGCTGCCATGACGCTCACGATTCCAACTGCCATTTTTACCGAGGCTTTTTTAAGTTTTCTCGGGCTCGGCATTCAGGCGCCGGCAGCCAGCTGGGGCGTCATGCTCAACGATGGCTTGAGCGCTATGCGCTATTATCCATGGCGCCTCTTTTTCCCAGCAGCGATGATCACTTTGACTATGCTTTCCTTCAATCTTTTAGGAAATGCGCTCAGAGACGCCCTCGATCCAAGGCTCCGCAGATGAGTACTGAAACAAAAGTCAAACTTAGGATTCTAGCAAATAACCTTAAGAAAAAAGAACTTCTCCGCGTTGAAAATCTCACCGTTTCTTTTTCTGTGCAGGGAAGATCTCTCCAGGCAGTCCGAGGGATCAGTTTTTCCGTAAATGAAGGAGAAGCGGTCGGGATCGTCGGCGAATCGGGCTGCGGAAAAAGCGCCGCAGTCCAAGCAATTACCCGGTTAACTCCCGCAAGTCAGGTTTCCGGAAAGGTCTTCTTTGAAGGAGATGATCTCTTGCTGAAAAATCCAAAGGAGCTCCGATTGGTCCGAGGGAAAAAAATCGGGATGGTTTTTCAAGATCCAATGACCTCGCTCAATCCTACGATGAAAATTGGGGCGCAGATTGTCGAGGCGCTTCTCTATCATAACCTCGCAAACTACGCAGTTGCTAAACATAAGGCCCTCGATCTTCTCAAAGTGACAGGCGTTCCTGAACCGGAAGTTCGCTTCAACCAATATCCCCATCAGCTCAGCGGCGGAATGCGCCAGAGAGTCTTAATTGCAATCGCACTCATCTGCAATCCCCGTCTTTTGATCGCAGATGAGCCCACAACTGCCCTTGATGTGACTTTGCAGGCCCAAATCCTCGAGATGCTCAAACAGATGCAGCAACATTTTCAGACAAGCCTCCTTCTGATTACGCACGATCTCGGCGTCGTCTCCACGATTTGCGAAAAAGTATTGGTCATGTATGCGGGAAAAATCGTCGAAGAAGGAACCGTTGAAGAGGTCCTCTTGAATCCAAAACACCCCTACACACAAATGCTTCTCCGCTCGCTTCCGCGCTTGAGCGGACCTAAATCCAATGAATTAGTGCCAATCGATGGCGCCCCTCCCAACCTTCTCAATTTGCCGAAGGGATGCGCCTTCAAAGACCGCTGTCCTTACGCAATGGATCTTTGCGAAAAAGAGCCTCCCATGCGCAACTCTGCTGCCTGCTGGAGAGTGGAATGAGCCTTCTTCGCGTGCGCAATCTGACGAAAGTGTATGTAAATGGGAAAAAAATTCTCAAGGCCGTAGGAGGAGTGTCTTTTGCCATCGAGCGAGGAGAAACGCTCGGTCTCGTCGGCGAATCGGGCTGCGGCAAATCGACACTTGGCCGGATGTTGCTTGGATTGATTTCTCCCACGGAGGGACAGATTTTTTTCAAAGAGCAAGAGATTCCCCTCCTTCGCAATCGGGCCCTTTGCCGCCAAATGCAAATGATTTTCCAAGATCCTTACGCCTCACTCAATCCTCGGATGCCGATCGGCGAAATCATCGGCGAGCCGCTCAAAATCCATCATCTTCCGGATCGGATCGATGAGCTTCTCGATAAAGTGCGCCTTCCCCGCAATGTCAAAGGGCGTTTTCCGCATGAATTCAGCGGGGGCCAGCGGCAGCGCATCGGAATTGCCAGAGCTCTTGCCCTCAACCCCGATTTCATCGTCTGCGACGAGCCGATTTCAGCGCTCGACGTCTCGATTCAGGCGCAAATTGTCAATCTCCTCTCGAATCTCCAAAAAGAGCTCCATCTAACCTACCTCTTCATCGCGCACGATCTGGCCATGGTGCGCTACATCTCCAATAAAGTCGCAGTCATGTACTTGGGCGAATTTGTAGAACTTGGAGAAACTGAAGCCCTTTATGCAGCGCCCCTCCACCCCTACACACAAATCCTTCTCTCTTCTGTTCCCTTACCCGATCCGATCCAAGAAAAAAAACGGGTAAGAATTCCCTTGAAAGGAGAAATCGGCGTTCCTTCAGATACTAAAAAGGGATGTCCCTTTGCAAGCAGATGCCCTTTCGCAATGCCCATTTGCAAGGAGGTAAAGCCAGAGTTAAGGGAAATTATGCCGGGAAGACTTGTGGCGTGTCATTTACATAAAACTATTTGATTTCGCTGCAAAACATCTTTTTGGTGGTCCTAAACATGTAATGCTCAGATCTAGAAAAAAACAGGATCCGCTTCGCGGGCAGGATCCTGTTTAAAACTATCTTCACTCTCGGCCTTACAGGTTTATCACTACCATCTTTTTAAATTTCATTTTACATTGAAAATTACCGAATTTTCTATATAATGCTACACACAAAAACAGCTTATTTTATTGTGAGGAGAACTGTGTCACCAGTCTTAAAATGTGCGACCCGCTCAGGAATTAATCAATATGGCGCTTCCCAAATGGTCAATTTTATCCAGCTCAATACAACACCCCAAGAATTTGATACAGAGCGCAAAAAATACCCTAATTATCAATTGACCTATGGGGGACGAATCGGTTGGAACGCTTTAGGTTCAGCAGCAGATGAGGGCAACGTCGAACTCGTAGAGCATATCGTTCAGATCGGAGGGAAAGCATTGATTGAACTTGGCAATTTTGTGGGATTCACTCCCTTATTTTGCGCTACCCGAAACAATCACTATTTAACTGCAAAAAAACTCATTGAATTAGGAGCGAACGTCAATATCGGCACATTCCGCGATTCCGATGGAGAAAAGAGAAATACCCTAGAGGGCTCAACTCCCCTTTGGGCTGCAGCCCAAGAGGCTCGCAATGTCGCTTTAGTAAGACTTCTGTTAAAAAAAGGAGCTGTCGCCGAACCAGCCTTAGAGAGTGAGGGCTTAAAAATTCTGGATCAAGCACAGAAAGAAATTGCAAACGAAAGGACACAGCTTACCCAAGCAATAGATCAGGGTGCAGCAAAAGTCATTCCTTCTGTATTAGTCGATCTGATCGCAGCCTATTTATCTTCAGAAGACTAGAGAAAACAAATAGCGTTGTTGCGTAATTCAATTTTATCTAACATGCTTATTATCAGTTTTTACCACAGAGAGCACAGAGCTTTCAGAGGCAAAGAAACGCGCATTCTTTTTGCTTTTTCACTTCTCGGAATTTTGGTTTCTTCGAAAAAAGGTGCCTCTACTTCACTTTTTCTTCTTTCATGTCTTCTTCAACTTCTATTTTCAGTAAAGAAAACTGTTGATCTAATAGACCCGGTATATATTGGCCTAATTCGGAAGCGATCAGAGGTTCATTTAGAGTTAGAAACGAATGTCTCTTTCTTTGGGTCTCTGAAAAATTGTGGATCACCTGCTCTCTTCGAGCATTTAAATAGTGATCAGCTAAAATAAAAGTTCTGAATTGGCGCGGATTCAAAGAAGAACACATGGCATCTACCGCATCAAAAGAACTCTGTAAGTTCCCCACAACCAAACACGTGTGCTCATATTTAATGGCCAGAATGTCTGAGACAAAAGAAGAAATCGCCTTGGCAAAATCCTCTTCAGAAATCTCTTTAACTACTGAATTAGAAATGGGTGACTTCAAAGTAGCAATCCAAGGATCTAATTCTTTCTTTAACTGCACTAAGATCCGAACTCCAGTACTAGAAACTCTTTGATTGACTTCCTCCTGAAATTCTACAGCCGCTTTATAAGAGACCTTGCGAACCGGTAGAAAACCAAAAAGCCAGACCATTGTCTCATTTGAAATATTCCGATATGCATTCACAGATGTTGTCATGACGCCTTCCAAATAATAAAAATCGGCTGGGAGCTTATATAAACAGTCTTTTTTTATCAAGATTTACAGAAAATCACACGGATGCTTCAAAGGTACCTTTCATTCATTTTTAATGGCCAGACGGTCTGAGATAAAAAGAAGAAATCGCCTTGGCAAAATTATTTCCAGAAACCTCTTTAACTACTGAATTAGAAACAAAGGGGTTCCACGTCACAATCCAAGAATCTAATTCTTTCTTTAACTGCACTAAGATCGGGACTGCGGTATCAGAAACTCTTTGATTGACTTCCTCCTGAAATTTTAGAGCCTCTGTATAAGAGACCTTTCGGAGCTGTAGAAAACCAAAAAGCTCGACCATTGTCTCATTTGAAATATTCCGATATGCATTCACCTCTGGTATCATGACGCCCTCCAAATA
>JAZKAZ010000014.1:0-4976 GCA_040388845.1 Chlamydiota bacterium
GATTTTACCCGACCCCAATCCACCGAGGGAAAATCCAGATCTGAGCATGAGAGGAAAGCCTATAAGACGCCCCGCTACAACGGCTTCCTCCACATTTGTTGCCACATGGCTAAAAGGGGTTGGAATGCCTATCCGGTTGAGGTTTTGTTTAAAAAGTTCCCGGTCCTCCGTCTGCCGAATCCCTTCTAGAGAGGTGCCAAGAACTTTTACTTTGTATTTTTTTAAGATCCCCCGGGTCTCTAATTCTAGACCTAAATTGAGCGCGGTCTGTCCTCCAAACTGAAGAAGAATAAATTGAGGTCTTTCTTTGACGATGATTTTTTCCACCGTTTGGACATTCAGCGGCTGTAGATAGACTTCATCTGCCATTCTCGAGTCGGTTTGTACCGTTGCGATATTGGGATTGACCAAGAGGATGCGAAGGCCCTCTTCTTTGAGGGCTTTGATGGCTTGAGTGCCGGAATAGTCAAACTCTCCTGCCTGGCCAATCTTCAATCCGCCTGAACCCAATAGCAGTACACTTTTTGTCATCGCTGCATCAATTGGTAAAATTTTTCAAAAAGGTACAGAGCATCGGTTGGGCCTGGATGTCCCTCGGGGTGGAACTGGACGGCAAAAAAGGGGAGTTTGCGATGGATGATCCCTTCGACAGATTGATCGTTGAGACTCCTAAACAGAATTTTCCAATCGCGAGGAAGTGTTTTTTCATCGATCGCATAGCCGTGGTTTTGCGATGTGAGGATCGAGACTTTCCTCTCTAAATCCTGGCAAGGGTGATTTTGCCCTCTATGACCAAACTTTAGCTTGTAAGTTTTGGCATCGACTGCAAGAGCAAGCAGTTGGGCGCCGAGGCAGATCCCCATGATCGGCTTTTGTTTTTTTAAATTTTTTCGCAAGATCGCAATTGTCTCTTTGCATTTGACAGGATCTCCCGGCCCATTTGAGATCAAAAGGCCATCGAATGCATCATTGGAATAGTCATAGTTGTAAGGAACCCGGATCACTTGAATCGGGAAGGCTGCCAAAGAGCGGAGAATGCTCTCTTTCATCCCGCAATCGACGAGGATCACTTTTTGAGGACCGGATCCATAGATTTTTTTCTGTGAAATACTGACTGTTTGTACGAGATGGGTTTGATTGGGATCTGGAAATTTTCGAGGCCGTTTCTCTGAGGTGCAAATCGCGCCTAAAACGGTTCCTTTTTTTCGGAGCAGGCGAGTAAGCGCGCGGGTATCTACATTGGCAATTGCGGGGATCTGTTGGTTTTTGAGCCAAGCTAGAAGAGTCGATTCTGACTCTCTATGAAAAGCTGCCTCGCTGATCGATACAGCGACCATTCCGGCAGCTTGGATTTTTCCCGATTCCCAAACATCTCGCGGAGGGACTCCATAATTGCCGATGAGTGGGTAAGTGAAGGTGAGGATTTGGCCTGCGTAGGAAGGGTCAGTGAGCGATTCTACATATCCAGTCATTCCAGTGGAAAAAACAACTTCTCCGAAATAGACATCGGTCTGCCATTTGGGAGAAAACCCGGGAAAAACCTCTCCCGATTCAAGAATCAATCTGGATGGAATCATAAGCCCTCCAGCATAGCGAATGGGCTTAAAGATCGTCAAACAATAAGTTTGTATGAGGGGAGAGAAGAAGAGATCGATCTCCTCTTCCCTCCTCTCTTCCTCACTTATTTCGGATGAGCGTTTGGTTGCTGCAAAGATTTTTTTCTTGGAAGAGTTCGATGAGGGCGTCGATCCAGTAAGGCTCTAAATTGAGTGCTGGGCAGCGATAGGCTTTGAGTCCTTTGGCAGCAATAATGGGAAGATATTGACGCTCCATTTCAAAGAGGGTTTCAATATGATCGGAGGTAAAGCTAATGGGGATGAAAACAAGGTGCATTCTTCCTTCGTGCCATTGTAAAATTTGCTCACACACTTCATTTGTGTAGGGCTGCAGCCAGGCGCCCTTTCCAAATTTAGATTGGTAGGCTAATTTCCCAAGTGTTTTTGGAAAGGCTTTCATCACTTCTTTGTATGAGCGAATGCACTCCGATTCGTAAATATCTCCCGTTTCAATGAAAGTCTTGGGCACGCCATGGGCCGAAAAGAGAAGAATCGTCTCTTCTTCATTTAAGGAGTGGGCTTTGAGAAAATTTGCAATGCGCATTTGGTAGGATTTTACAAAGGGCGTAGCTGCAGCGTACGATTGAATCCAGCGGAGTTTTAGGGATGTACTCATTTTCAGATTCTTTGAGAAAAAACGGGCGATGCTCCCTGTGGTGGCGTAGCAAAATTGCGGAAATAAGGGGAGAACGCGGATTTCCTTTGCTCCGGATGCTTCAATTTTCTGAAGTGCATCTTTGTGGGTGGCGGGTAAGTAGCGGTGAAAAGTTAAGACAGGTGCATCGAGGCGCTCTGTGAGGATTTTTGCAAGAGCCTCAGTGTCTTCATAAATGGGAGATTTCCCCCCGATGAATTCATACTCTCCTTCCATTTTTATGGCCCGTTTGCGGGCAACTCTTCCAAAAAACCAATTGTGGATGAAAGTTGGAAAACGAGTGCGGATGACATCGCGATCGCACAGCAGTTCTTCGAGGAAAGAGGCGATCTCGGGTTTGTTGCGAGGCCCACCAAAATTTACGAGGAGATAACAAATCATATGTGGATTTTTAAATTTTTTGTTATAAAAGAATCAGATCATAGGTTTTTATGAAAAATTTGGCTCTTTTTATTTTGATGTGTGCAGTTGTAGTGTTGGGAACTGGAGCTTCTGCGGCGCAGCCGGCGCCTCCGCCTCCGTCCCAACCAATTCCCGTTCCTCCCTCTACCCAAGCAGTGCCTCCTCCTCAACCCACTTTTGAATCTTCGCCGCCAGAGGCTTCTCCTGCGGTGCAAAAATACTGGAAATTCCACAAGATGGCTGCGATCGGATACAGAAGAGACCGACAAAGCTTCGTTGAATCGCAATCTCGTTTGGATATAAAAAATCGCAATTCGATGATGCTTATGGTCACGTCCCACATAGAGTGGCGGTGGTTAATTCTCAGAACGCGGGGATCTTACGGGTGGCTGATCAATGGAAATGCTGATTTCAATTTTCCAATAAACCCCTTGAATGAGCCATTGTCTTTCAAGGGATATGATTTAGGCGCAGGCTACACAGCGGATGCACAAGGGACTCTTGGATTTACTTGGAAGCTCTACGATGCGCCCTCTTTTGGGTTTTCTTTCATTCCAGGGGCTGGCTACCGCTATTCCCATATGATGAATGATTTGAGCGGAGAAAAGCAATCTACGGTGCAGGCATCTCCCAGTTTTGCAAGGGTCCGATTCCCTAGACCCAATCAACAGGATTGGTTCGGCCCGTTTGTCGAGGGGAGAATTGAATTTCGATTTGCAGAAAAAGCGATGTGGGATCTCTATTACCAATACCATTTTCTCGATCTTCGCTCGAAAAATAGAATGGATCTGGATGCCTATCTGTACGATCCTGTTTTTACCTTACAGCAGGCCATTCTGTCTCAGTCCAACTCTTGGATTCATTCAGATAGTGCAAGAACCCAATTGGGAGGAACAACGATCCGGGTTCATCTCGAGTCGGGTTGGACGTTTGGCCTTTTTTTTGAAGGGTCAAGCACCTGGACTAAATCTGGCAGCCTCCTCGTGAAAAAAATGACGGAAAGGGTCTTCCCAACGCCTATTGAAGTAACAAATGAGAGGCTCCGGACGCCTATGGCCGTTCAATGGGTCAACTATTCCCTCTCTCTTTTTATGGGCTATAAATTTTAGAAATTGCTTATTGGTTCTAAAGAGATAATTTTATAGAATCTTTCCTAAACTAATTGGTCTTCCCCATGCACACCCTGCGAGCTATTTTTCTTTTCGTCCTCTCTATTTTTATTTTGCATGGATGCAGCTGCGGAAGCAGCCACCACAGAGCCGCCTGGCGGATCGGGATTGATCCGGCTTGGTATCCCATCGATTTTGGACGGCAGCAGCCTTTTGTAAATGGATTTACCGAAGATCTTCTTTTAGAAATGGCCCAAAATAATGGGATTGAATTTGAGCGGATCTCTGCCAATTGGGATACCCTTTTCGATGGGCTGAAGATGAAAAAATATGAGGGAATTCTCTCTTCTTTGCCTCCTTACGATTTCAACATGGCCAAATATGATTTTTCTCACAATTTTCTGGAACTTGGCCCCGTTTTAATCATCCCTACTGGAGAGGAAGCTTCAGATTTAAGTAAAATGAGCGGCCAGCTCGTGGGCCTTGTCACGGGAGATCCCGCTGTTTTAATCCTCCAAAAATACCCTGACATTATTCTGCGCAATTATCCATCCATTCCCGATCTATTGAACGCGGTTGAAAGAGGGGAGATCGACGGGGCCCTTCTCGATCGAATTCCAGCAGTGGCTTATGTGCGGGATCTCTATGCGGGCAAGCTCAAAATCGGAAGCGCTCCGCTGAATGAGGCAGGTCTTCATCTCATTTCTTTGAAGGGGAAGAATGAGCATCTAGTGAATCTATTCAATCGAAGTCTCGATCAAATGCAAAAAAAGAAGACGCTCCAGTCTCTTTTGAAAAAATGGCATCTGGAGAATTAGGGATTTTGAAGATCTATTGTGATCAGGGGCATATGGAGAAGGGCAGCAAGTGGAGCGATATGATCGAGCGCATGAAACTCAGGGCCTGTGTTAAATGCAGCGTATCGCATCGATTAGATATCAGAGAGCAAGTCTACGCTTTTTTGGAGTTCTCCTAAAACTTCATTCGCGTCCATTTCGGCCATTTCCAAAAAATTCCCTCCCAAATCGACGAAAATATGGTCGATTGCCTTTGAGTAGAGCTCAGGGCTGATTGTAGTTCTGTAGGGACTCAAGGGGATAAAAGAATTTTTCTGCAAATACCGAGGAGCGGTTACGGATAAAGCGTGCGCCATCTCGTCCTGCTCCACATTGAGATCTCCCAAAATAATGACCA
>JAZKAZ010000014.1:4986-14712 GCA_040388845.1 Chlamydiota bacterium
GGCGAATCTCGTCCAAAACCGCGCCGAAGGTCGACATCGCCCGCCTCTTTCAGGGCATAGACCAGCTCTCCGAGGTCAAACCTTTGCGGCTTTGAGGGATCGCAGCGTAGGTGGGCATTGTAGAGACGGTAGCGGACGCCCTCTTTTTCGAGAACAACCTCCATTTGGGGCCTTCCAGGTTCAGAAGGAAAGGCGTTTAGATGAAGGCTCTTTTCAACGAATTGAAATCTGCCTGTATCATAAATAAGAATATTTTGATTTTTTACGGGCGTATCTGAAGAGCGGACAATTTTCATCTGCGAAGGAAGTCTTCTTCCCAGCTCTTGAATGAATATTTCTGAACACTCTTGTAGACAGAGAACGCTCAAATTCGGGGAATGGATCATCTCTAACAGGGAATCGATCACATGATCCTCTCTGCGAGTCAGTCCAGTTTCTTTGATGGGGAAATTCTCCTCAGTCAAAATAGATCTCGCGAGGCCTTGCGAGTTATCGTAGATCCAGTTGAGATAAGTGGCGTTAAGGACATTCCAGGAGATCAAATGAAAGACGTTTTTTTCGCTCTTAAAAGTGACTCCGATGGGAAGATGGTCGGAGGGGAGTCTCCACTTTTCTTGGAGCTCTCCTACATAAGTTTTATCGAGCTTTGAGGGCTGTTCAGAGAAGATGGGTCTTATTGCTGCAACGAATAAAAAAACGAATTGGAACAAAATATTTTTCATAGTTTCACTCGCATCATTAAAAATCTGGGTTTTTTAAGTTTATATAAACAAACCAATGTTTCAAGTGTAAATTAATTTATACATGTATTTCCAAGCAGTCCTGAATATGGAGTGCCCCAATGTTTCAAGCGGATTCGAGAGAGGAAAAAACTGTTTCAAATCTATCCGCTCTTCCTATTCCACGAGTTTCAGAACAACATATTGCCGAAACAGTCAGCAATTTATTGTCTGAAATGGTAGGGAGAGTAACTCCTGAGGAACCTTCAAAGCTCATTAGAGATTTTGAAGAACTGCATTTTTCATGGAAGGATATTAAAAGGGAATGTAGCTCTTGCGAGGCCACGGTCCTTGAGTTGCGCATTTACACACGACTTATGTCCTTAAGGTCTGATTTTTCAGTCTGAAGTGATAGAGTAAAGGGCTCAGCAGGAACACGGGACACATTGGGAGTTCCTCCACAGATAGGAAAGCCCGGGCCCACCCATCGAGGTGAAGAGAATACAAAATCATCCTCTTTTACATCAATATCCCACCAGGTCAGTCTATTTTTTAAGATGCCACAACAATAATTTTGATCTTCGTAAGGTGTATTTTTACCTGCATCGCTGTCAAAACAAATCCCATCTTTATGGATCCGAAATTCTAATTTTTGAGGAATGCACAAGGTAGTATCGTTTAAACGTTTATATTGATTTTTATTTAAATGAATTGTAACGTCTACGCCATTATGTTTCGTGATGTTGCAAATATCCATAGATTGAATATTACTGCCGCACAAAGCTCGCAATAATCGATCGATCTTATGAGCAGCACCGACTTGCTGAACTATCTTAAAGACCTCTGTTTGAAGAGGTTGATAAAGATCTTTTTGACTTGAATGTTGAACTCTTAGCATAAAATAACTCCCCTAATGGATGGAACGTCCGAACAAAAAATTGCTGGAGCGGGGCAAGTTTACTCGATTTGTTATTTTTTTGCATTTAAGGAAGCTCAATTCCCTCGGGAAGGAGTTCTTCAAATGCAGAAGCGACAATTAATATTTTTACGTCATCTTTTCTTATATTTTGTCGTAAAAAGTGTCGTAAAAGTGTCATAAAAGAAGGAAAATAGTTGTCAAAATGGCTTTTTTATGACATAATAAAGAAAAAAATGTCGTAAAACTATGCCGTTTCGTCCAAGGTTCACAATATCTATCCCTATCGCGTCCGCCCTGATGGCGATTGAACGGACACGGGGATTTTTAGAGGCGGCTCAGCTTTCGAAGGATTGGCTGGCTAAAATGCAAGCTCGCGCTTTGATTTTAGAGGCGCACCATACTACACACATAGAAGGCACACATTTAAGCCTAGACCAATCTGAAAGATTGATCGCAGGTGAGGAGGTGTCGAATGTCAATTCTGAGGATGTGAAAGAACTGCTGAATTATCGAAAAGCCTTTGATTTCGTTTCCGAGTACGTTTTTTCAAAAGGCGCTATTACAGAAGGACTGATTCGAGAAATCCATAGGCGGCTAGTGGTCGATGTGCGAGGAAACAGCGCGCAGCCCGGACAATATAGAACTATTCAAAACTACGTAGCTAATTCGAAAACTAAAGAGATCATCTATACTCCTCCAGCTGCCTACGATATTCCAATTTTTATGGCTGAATTGGTAGATTGGCTGCAAAATGAACAAACAATCCCCCCAGTACTTTTAGCTGGGATCGCGCAGTTTCAACTCGTTCATATTCACCCTTTTGTGGACGGTAATGGCAGAACATCGCGGCTACTGTCTACTTTATGTCTTTATCGATCCGGTTATGATTTCAAAAAGCTTTTTACGATCAGCGAATACTATGACCGGAATAGGCAGGCTTACTATGATGCTCTCCAATCCGTCAGAAATAATCACATGGATATGACTAGCTGGTTAGAATATTTTACCATGGCGCTGCAAACCCAAATGCATGAAATCCAGCTCAAGGGATCGCATGCCATGAAACTCGATATTTTAGCGCTTCAACACAAACTATCTGAAAGACAGAAAACAGCATTAGAAAGTCTTCTAATGAGAGAAGAAACTTTTACAATTCAAGAATACGAATCGCTTTTCCCAGGGGTGAATAGAAGGTCGTTGCAAAGAGATATCTCCGATTTGATAGAGAAAGGGATCCTCTCTCAAGAAGGAATCAAAAAGGCAGCTCGCTACAGAGTGAACCGGCTGGACTAGGGTTTCTTTCCACTCCAAGTTTAACACGAAGGAACAGTCTTGGAACTACGTAATTGTAGGGAAAACTATTGATGGGCCGGGCGTGCGAGTGGTCGTAGCATTTAAAGGGCCCATGGTTATAGTCACCGCTTTTGAAGAGAAGAAGAAAATGAAAAATAGTAAAACGGAAACCTTCATTTATGAAGACTGCCGAATTTGGCAAACTTTTTGGAGTGACCCATGTAGCAGTCATCAATTGGGAAAACGGGAAAAGACGATTGAGTCCAGCCCTTGAACTGTGTATCCGGCTACATATTCTCAACCATCTCCACGCAAAAGATAAGGAATTCCGCAGCCTCTACAATACCGTCAGTTTAGAAAAGCTATCGAAAGGAGTGCCAGAGAAGATCATTCCCCTCGAGATTGATGCCTCTGAGGATCTAAAGATCGCTCAGTAAAATTTCAGAGAATCTCTTCTACAGGAAAAATAGGATCAAAACAGATGGTACATTCTGCTAAATCTTCCTATTTTTTATGTAGGCTATTTGATCATGAAAATCTAAACAAATTGTATGCTTTTTAAAAAAATCGACACCGAGAATGCCATCGCATTCCATTCGATCCGTATATTCGAATAATTGAAATACCCAGTGACCAAAATCATTATTTCCAATTCTGAGTTTATTTGTATTATAAAGATAATTATTGATTTTTTGATTTTCTGTAAATAACGAAGCCCTAATAATCGAACAAGTAGCTCCCGTATCCAATAGGAATGTTTGAAGCCCGAGATCTGTTTCGATCGAAAGAACAAGACCCCATTTTTGAACTTCGAAAGGAATTCGAGTAAACTTTTCGAGAGAATAACCTGCTTGATTGATTAATGAATTGATGTCTTTTGCAACAACAAGTATTGAATGGGGGAAATCAAACAAAACGGTTCCTTCTTTGAAAAAAGTCCACCCCATTCTCCCATCCGTTGTCAGCAATTTCAGGTGATCTTTAAATCGAGACCATAGGCTGAAAGACTGACAAGTTTTGGCATCGTTGAGAAAATTGGGATTTTCTTCAAAACCGACTAAACCATCAATTGCCAGGTTCAGTAATTTTACTTCGGGTAATTGGAAGGCTTGCGTTGGATACTTTCCTCTAATGCCAATATAGTTGGATATTTCAAGAGCTTTTTTATTTTTAATTTTTCGAATAGATTCTTTTTGAAGATCAATGGGATGAGAGGAGCCTAAATCAATCAAGAGCGAATATTTTTTATTTTCAATATCAATTTTTATTGTTGGCTGATCAGTAAATGGGAAAAATTTTACAGGAAGCTTCACAAATTCTTGAGGTGCAAGCGGTTTTTTTAATAAAATGAAAATTCCAAAACTTAATATAAGAATTGATAAAATAATGAAAAGTCTTATTTTCGTCATTTAGTTATTATTCACGTCTTTATCAAAATCGCGGTCGCGAGAATCTGGAGGATCAGAAAGTGATGTCCCTGCGTTGTCACTTGAGGAGGTATTTTTATCATCATGGTCTTTCCATGTCCAGGTCCAACTACCTTCGACAAAAACGCCCCGATCTTCGTCATAACCGCCTTTTATCTCGGCTTTGCTTTCATCGGCAGCTCTTGACATCTTTGGAGCGACATGGATTCTACAGTTATCTAAAGAACGATGAGTTTCTTGTTTTGTTGAGAAAGTATGCATGATAGCAGGGAATCCTAATCCTCTTAATTCTTGAACATCGCGTCCATTCCAAAGAACACTCTCATTCGCGATACTAAAAGTATATTCTGTTTCCGTTTGTTCTGATATTGCGCTAATATCCATATGTTCCTCCTACGTTTTTTTGAGGTAAAGAATAAAAAATTCTTTATTTTTAGACAATCATTTCTTATCTGTGCTAGCACTGACCGATTTAAATGTGCATCGAAACATTATGTTTTGAAACATAATGTTTCGATGCGCAGTAATTACTAAATTCAAAGAGAGGTTGTATGATATTTGTTAATATAGACGCAAAAGAAGTGATTGCTGCTCGATCTTAAGAGTTGTAAAAATAGGGACTGTTTTCTATATTTCGGAGCAATGAATAGCTCGTCTTTTTCGCATAAAAAATCACTCGGGGTTTTTCAGCTGGCGATGATCAACGTCATCGCAGTCGACAGCATTCGAACGCTCACTTTTTCCGCAGTCTACGGCTTTAGCCTCGTCTTTTTTTATCTGCTTACTGCTTTAGTTTTTTTTATTCCGACCGCTTTGGTGTCTGCAGAACTTGGCACCGGCTGGCCGAATCGGGGCGGCATTTACGTCTGGGTGAGAGAGGCATTTGGAAAAAAATGGAGTTTGGTCATCATTTGGCTCAACTGGATTTACAACATCATCTGGTATCCGACGATCATGGCGCTGATTGCTGGGACGTTTGCTTATCTTTTCAATCCGGAGCTTAGCAATAATAAATTCTACATGTGCGCATCGGTTCTGATTTTATTTTGGGGCGTTACTTGGATCAATTGTCTCGGGATGGAAGCGTCGAGCCTGCTCAGTACTTTGGGCGCTCTCATTGGGACGATTTTGCCGATGCTGCTCATCGCTTTGCTCGGGATCATTTGGGTAGTTCAAGGCAATCCGCTGCAGATCCAATTTAGTTGGGATCAGTTTTTTCCAGAGGCGGCAGAGAGTGGCAATTTGGCTTTTTTGACCAATGTTCTTTTTGGACTTCTCGGCCTTGAGATGGCGGCCACTCATGCAGCTGAAATGCGCAATGCCAAAAGAGATTATCCTCGCTCTATTTTTGCAGCGGTGGTCATCATTTTATCTACGATCGTTCTGGCATCGCTTGCCATTGCAATCGTTGTGCCGAAAGCCAACTTAAGTTTAGCAACGGGCGTCATGCAGGCATTTGCCATCTTTGTGGAGGCGTATCATCTGCCGTGGCTGCTTCCCCTCATTGCGGGCTGCATCATTCTCGGGGGATTGAGTGGGGCTGGCGCCTGGGTTATTGGGCCTCCAAAGGGGCTGCTTGTCGCAGCTCAAGATGGGAGCCTCCCTCCCTTTTTTGCCCACACCAACAAACAAGGCGTTCCCGTCCGGATCCTGATTGCTCAAGCCATCATTGTTTCATTTCTCTCTCTTGTCTTTATTTTGATGCCGACGGTCAATAGCTCGTATTGGATTCTTTCGGTGATCACAGCCCAGCTTGCACTCCTTGTTTACATGGCTCTTTTTGCAGCGGCGCTAAAGCTCCATTACCGCCATCCTTTGGTGGAGCGCTCCTTCCGCATTCCAGGAAAAAAATGGGGCATATGGGTAGTCTGTACGCTGGGCGCCTGCAGCAGTTTGGCTGTCATTCTTTTTGGGTTTCTCCCGCCTGAACAAGTCCCTTTTCAAAGTGTCTTCTCGTATGAGTGCATGCTCATTTTCGGGATTGCCGTTTGCTGTCTGATCCCTCTTTATTTTATAAGGCGCAGCCGATCGGCTTGATCAGATTCTTGCAGTTATGTAAACTCCCCGCCCATCTCACTTAAATTTAAAGGAATATGCATGAAGCTTACGATGGGCCAGTCCATTATGAAATTTTTATTTCCACTCGTCACACCTCCAGATAGCAGCTCTCACGAAGTGTATCTGTCAGAACCTGCGCGGAAGATCGATCTGAGCCAGTACCACAAGATTCAGTTCTGCACTCGCCTCTATAAAGAATCTGGAGATGCTCCCAGAGTGTGTCAAAGAGCTGCCGCCGCATTCGATCAGGCCATTCGAGAAGGTGACAAAATCAAAGTACGTGAGATGATTGCGGAAAATAAAAATCTGGTGAATCACGAATTTGATCTGTTGGATGAGGGTGTGACCCTCACCGAAAACTACAGAATTCCTCTTCGGACAGCGATTCTTTTTCAACAGCGCGAAATTGCACACATATTGATCGATAACGGCGCGGATGTCACACTGAATAAGGTGAGGGAATTTGCCGCAACTGAAAGCCCTTTTTATTTTGCAGTCCGAGCGCAAGAGATTGATCTTGTAAAAAAAATGCTCCAAAAAGGCGCGCCTTCTGAGCTTGTATGGCCTCATCCAGTTACCGGAGTCCAGATTTCGCTCCAAGAGACTTCTCTCAAGGAAATTTCCAAGGCAATGGTGGAGAGCAAAATTAAATCGAAATTGTAGAGGCAGAGCCTCATTTGGGATGGATTTTGCAGCGGTCGTGCTCGGAGTATTCTTCCTGCACTTTTGCTAAGATTTCTGGATCCAGGGGACAAGGCGTGATGTCCCAGATTTTTTCGGCGTAGTTTCGGATCGATTCATCGGTAGAAAAACGGGCCATCCCAGCGATGTTGTGGATGGCGGTCTCTGCCCAGAGTTTCGGCTGCTGAAAGAGCGTCTCTACTTTTTTTTGCGTCTCATAATATGCGCGGAGATCTTTTAAAACGCGGTAGGGGTCGTGTTCAATCAAATCTTGGTAGAGTTTGCCAAAACTTGCCGATTCTTCAGCAGTTTTTGCAAATGTCCCATCTTTTAAAGTGTCTACGGCCCGTTTAATGGGTTCATCTTGGGTATAGATATCCCACGGATTATATGCCTCTCTATTTTCTTCAGCAGAGGCTCCAAAGCGGAAAGGCCACCAAGGATCTGTCACCGATTCTCTCATTTCGATATTGGCGCCATCTTCTGTTCCGATCGTGAGAGCGCCGTTCATGGCAAGTTTCATATTGCCAGTGCCTGAGGCCTCCCAGCCAGCTGCCGAAATTTGCTCTGAGAGATCGGCTCCTGGGATGATGATTTCTGCTTGGGAGACATTATAATTTTCGATGAATGTGATCGTAAGTTTCGGTTTGATTTGGGAGTTTTCTTGGCATTTACGGGCAACTGCAGAGATGAGCTGCATGATCTGTTTGGCCTTTTCATAACCGGGAGCCGACTTGCCTCCAAAAATTGAATAGCGACAGATCTGTCTGGCATTTGGATTGAGGCCGAGTTCTTGGTAGACCATGATCAGATGGAGCGCATTCATCAACTGTCTTTTGTATTCATGAAACCGTTTGATCTGCACATCGAAAAGGGCATCTGTTCCTAAAACAGGGGAGTGGGAGATAATTTTGCCTTTTGCGTCTCTCACGGCATTTTCTTGGGCCAGATAATTGAGAAGAGTCCGTTTGTTTTTCTCTTTGATTGCCAAAAATTCTTCTTGGCTTTTTGGATCGGAGGCAAAGGAGCGTAAGTTTTCGATCTCGCAAAAATGGGTGATCCATTTTCTGCCGATCCTGTCAGAGATGAAGTTGGCAAGAAGGGGATTTGCATGGAGCAGCCAACGCCGCTGCGTCACTCCATTGGTTACATTGACAAATTTTCCGGGAAAGATTTCATCGAAATCTTTGAAGAGAGTATTTTTCAGAATGTCGCTGTGGAGCTTTGCGACCCCATTTACTTTATGGCTGCCCACGATGGACAGATGTGCCATTTTGATCTGTCCATTTTCGATGATCGAAACGCGCCGGATCCGATTTTCATCGTTAGGAAAACGGACGCGCACCGTATCGCAAAAATCTTGATTGAGTTTTTGAATGATCCGGTATTGGCGGGGGAGAAGATCTTTCAGTTGGGACTCGCTCCAAACTTCGAGCGCCTCGCTCAAAATGGTATGGTTGGTGTAGCTGCAGCAGGTTTGGCACGTCTCCCATGCTTCTTTCCAAGAAAAATTATAGCTTTTTGTCAGAGTTCGGACGAGTTCTGCAATCATGAGAGCCGGGTGCGTGTCATTGAGCTGCAGGCGCGTTTTATCGGCAAAAGAGGAGATGTCGCCAAAAATATGGAGATGTCTTCGGATGATATCTTCAAGAGAGGCTGAAACGAGGAGAAACTCTTGTTTGAGACGGATTCTGCGGCCGAGATCGGTGTTGTCATTTGGATAAAGGACATCGGTCAGCGTCGTATTTTCTGCCGCCTGGCCGAGGAATCCTGCATTATATTTTTGGAGTTGGAAGTTCCGGGGCGACTCTTTTGTCGACCAGAGACGTAAATTCAGAACTGAATAATCAGATTTTTCTGAGTAGCCGATGATGGGAAGGTCATAGGGAAGCGCTCGGACCTCCTCGTAGTCTTCTAAGAGATAGACTTCTTCGCCATGAATATTGCAGGCCTCAATGGGTTTGCCCCGAAAATGGACATTGGTCGCATAGAGATCAAACCGGATCTCCCAAGGATCGGTATTCAAAAGCCAGCAGTCGGGGCGCTCGATTTGGACCCCATTCCAAAGTTCCTGCTCGAAGATCCCATATTGATAGCGAAGTCCATAGCCGCGCGCAGGGTATTGAAGGGTGGCTAGAGAATCGAGAAAACAAGAGGAGAGACGCCCCAAGCCGCCATTGCCTAAGCCTGCATCCGTTTCGCAAGACATCAGATCTTTGAAATTTCGGTTCATCTTTGTTAAAACGGCTTTTACAAGCTCCGTTGCACTCATGTTGGTGATGTTATTGCCGGTGAGCCTGCCGGGAAGAAATTCCATTGAGATGAAAAAGAGCATGCGCCGCTTTTCCTTTTGGAAGGTATCGATGGCAGCCGTTCTGTTGATCATCATCTCTTCGCGCAGGACAGTGCAGAAAGCTTGGTAGAATTCTTCGATCGAGGCGTTGTCGGAAGTATGTCCACTTGTCGTAATGATCAGGTGTTTGATCTTTTGAACGAAAATCTCAGCTTTATTATTGATGTCCATGTTCTGACATATAAACGAATGGCTGCAGAAGTTCAAGAAGAGGTGTTTTGTTGGTGGTCCTAAACATGTAATGCTCAGATCTAGAAAAAAACAGGATCCGCTTCG
>JAZKAZ010000015.1:0-2341 GCA_040388845.1 Chlamydiota bacterium
GGCTACCTGCCCGATTACAGTCCCAGACAAATGTAAACATCTCGCTTTTGATGGCCCTTCGATTTCCTATTTTGCATTTGAAAATGGGAAAATCTATCGCTGGTGCAATATCAGGGTTTCGAAAACAGAACAAAAAATAATTGCAATATTTCCTAGTTCTTCCAATCCCTCTTTGTGGGATCCAATCACTTCTAAAATAAAAAGTGCCAGATGCTATCAGTGTGTACGCGATGCTGGAGATTTGCATAAATTAATTAACAATATGACTGAACACAAAAGTTCATCACCTTCTCTCTCTATTGAAAAAACAAAAAAATAAGGAAATTTTATGACCACAACCATCATAAACGACGTAGTTTATTTCAATCCAGAATGGAACTGCTCTCATCTCAAGAATCCTCAAGAGATTCCTTATTATACGTTAGAAAACAAGAGGATCTATAGCTCGGCAAATATTTCTTATATGGGCCCCAACAAATTCGCTGTAAAATTCGATGCTACCCCGTTTCTGATTTCCGTTTTAGACTCCCCAATAAAAACGGCTAGATGTTATGAGTGTATAAAACAGGCTGGCGATTTAGACAAAATAGTTACAAGTTACATGCAGAACAGACAGCGGCCTTCCTTTGCTGTTGTCCAAGAAACCGAGAAAAAATCGGTTACAGAAAAAAAAGCCTAAATTTTGAACGGCAGCGCTGCCCTGTCTCAGTCGGGGCGGGGCTTGCTCTCTTGGATATAGGTCGCAGTTACCTGGACAAACTCAGCTTTGCGCTGCAGTTCTTTGAGATTGCGGCCCCCTCCGTAGGTCATTCCACTTCGGATGCCCCCTAGAAGAACATTCAATAGGTCTTCTGTCGATCCTGTTACGGGTCCCCAGAAGTCAATGCCTTCAGCAACTGTTTTGGCCTTCAATCCGCCATAAAATTCATTTTGGAAGTCTGCGGACGCTTGACCTCGAAATTTAGCTTCATACCCAGAAGGATATTTCTCTGTTTTTCTTTTGGGTGCAGCCGACTCGATCGTTTGTGCGAGAAGTTTTCCGATCATCACAGAGCTTGCCCCTGCGGCGAGCGCCAAAACTACATCTCTGCTCGTGCGGATTCCCCCATCTGCAATCAACGGGACACGGAGTTTTTCTGCAATCCGCGCGCAATCTTGAACCGCGGTAAATTGCGGGATTCCAAAGCCTGTGACCATGCGCGTTGTGCAGGCAGCGCCTGGCCCTACCCCCACTTTCACCGCATCTGCCCCCGCATTGACTAAGTCATGATAGGCCATAGCTGTGCAGACATTGCCTGCGATGATTTCTTTATCTGGATGGCTCTTCTTTAACTCTTCAATATGCCGAAACATCCGATCGGAATGACCGTGGGCCACATCGATGCATACGCCGAGGGCGCCGAGATCTAGAAGCTGGCGTGTCTCGTCGATTTTTAAAATTCCGCATGAAATGAAGGTCTTGTCTTTGAACTTTTTTACCCATTTTATCTGATCTTCAAAAGTTGTGAACCGATGAAAAATGGGGATCGAGCCGTAGCCGAGGAGAACTTCTGCCATTTCATAGCTGATCACGGTATCCATGTTGGCAGCCAGGATGGGGATCCCAATCTTCATCTTTTTTGTGAGCCAGCTCTCTAACGAGGGCTCTGTGCGGGAGGGGATATTATTGAACTGAGGAACTAAAGCTACATCGTCGTAAGTCAAAGCATGGCGCACGGGTCTGTCTCCTAAAAATCCAATTTACGAGACTACCCAGTTTTAAGATTGAAAGCGATGGTTCTTTTTGCGTATCCTTGAGCGCATGATTAGTGTTTGTATCCTCACGAAAAATGCAGCTTCCACTTTGCAGGCCACTCTAGAATCTGTGAGCACATTTCCCGAAGTGCTCCTCCTCGACAATGGATCTACGGATGAGACGCTCCGCATCGGACGGACCTTTGCAAATGTCCGCATTTGCCAAACTCCCTTCATTGGATTTGGTCCTTTGCGCAATCAAGCAGCCCGGATCGCCCAAAATGACTGGATTTTTGCTTTGGATAGCGATGAGGTAGTCTCCCCTCGTCTCTTAGAAGAGTTGATGCGTCTTAAACTGGACCCTAGCTCTGCCTACGCTTTCCCACGTCATAATTTTTACAAGGGCAAACGGATCCGAGGCTGCGGCTGGGATCCAGAACAAGTGACAAGGCTCTACCACCGTGGGAAAACTTGTTTTTCCGATGCGGCTGTGCACGAGTCTTTGGTTACAAACGGACTGGAGGTGATTGGATTCAAAAGTCCCCTTCTTCACACACCCTACAGATCGACTGCCGATTTTCTGGCGAAGATGCAGCATTATTCAACC
>JAZKAZ010000015.1:2351-8404 GCA_040388845.1 Chlamydiota bacterium
CCCTTTTTGCAGAACAGTACAGAGGAAAAAAAGAGTCCTCGTTTGCACGCGCGCTCGCACATGGTTTTTTTGCTTTTTTTCGGAGCTATTTCTTAAAACGGGGCTGGCTTTGTGGAGCGGAAGGCTTTACTATTTCGCTCTATAATGCCAACACGACCTTCTACAAATACCTCAAACTGATGGAGTTCAATGGAACTAAATAACGGAGTCTTTTTTTTATGACTTATTTTTTACCTGCTCTTTGTACGGGAGGATATGCAGCATCTCAACATATTGTTTTATTCGAGAATGAGGATCCTATAAATATAGAAGATTTTAAAACTATTAATAAGATCTGTTATATTTTTAGCAAATATCTGTTATTCGGAGGAGATCTTCTTCTTCGCGCAGGTCTAGCGGCAAATATGATCACCATAGGGATCGTGATGATGACAGTCCCGTCCCAGTCAAGTCTTGTAGACCAGCTCTGCTTGCCTATTGGCACCATATTCTTTGGGGGATTTTTGATCCTAAGCGGCAAAGCACTCAGAGATCAGGTCTTAAGTTCGAGCATTTTTCGAATCAAGCGTCATTAAACCAGAGGTAATGTCAAACAAGAACTATTCAAACTTAACTCCTGTGGTTTTTTGGAGATAAGTTTGAACCTCTTCCCACCCTTTTCCAAATCGATTTGTAATAAAAACACTGATATATTTAGTCAGAAATTAAATTTAGTTATTGATATATATATATATATAATTTTCACCGTATAATTGAGAGCGAACTTTCACAGACAGACTCTAAGGGGCCGTCGAGCAGAAAAAGACTGGAAGGTTTGAGTAAAATATCAGAAAAAATGTAGCCCAGATTTTACGAACCTATCCAAGTTTTTCCAGAGAAAAAGAAAAACATTTAGGCATAAATGCCTTGTCGTGCTAGACTTCTGCTTTCAGTTTATCGCGGGGTGGAGCAGTGGTTAGCTCGTTGGGCTCATAACCCAAAGGCCGTAGGTTCGAGTCCTACCCCCGCTAATTTGTTTCAACCTTGGCGGTATAGCTCAGTTGGTTAGAGCAGCGGAATCATAATCCGCTTGTCGCTGGTTCGAATCCGGCTACCGTCATCATCAGCATCCAAGTATTTCTTCTCTTTTCGCCTAATCCTTGTAATTATATTTTATTTCAAAAAAAAACCACGCTTGAAATCTGTTTGTCATCGATTTATAATCGCTTGTTATGAAAAAGATTGCCTTGTTGTTATTTTTAGAAACTGCTGTTTTTTCTCAAGAAATTACAGAAGCGAAACTTTCTCAAATTGAAAGCCATACGCCAGTTCCTGTCCAGCCTCCTGACCCGGAAAAATCCTTTACTTACCTAGGGATGGGAGCGACTGGTTTATTTCTTCCTCTTGTTCCAGATATAGCTGTCGGCTATCGAGACGTGAATAAAACCCACGTCTGGGACCGTTCTATTGGCTTTTGCGCCCTCCCTTCATTCATTACAGGGTATATTCAAAATTCATATCTTTATTTTCCTGTAAAATCTTCAGGATTTTACTTGGGGGCAGGGCTGACGGTAGGCTTTACGACTACGGGCGTCAATCACGCGCTTAGCGGATCCCAGAGAATGGCCCCTTACATCAATCTGCCCCTGACCGTCGGCCATCAGTTCGAAGACGCCAAAAAGTACAGATTCATTCAGTTTCAAATCACACCTCTTATGACAACGAGCATTTCTTACGGCATGGGATTTTAAATTCTAATTGCCCCTGAAAATTTGACTATTTTCTCCATCTTTTCTAGACTACAACTTGTAGTGAACCAGCCTAAGCTACCATGACCCATTCTTCTATCTTTAATCTCTTCGCAAATCAGACCCTTGTACAGCTGCTCGGTCATTTTTTTATTAATCCCGCCGAAGAGGTTTGTCAGTCTCGTTTAGTTTCTATAACAGGTAAGCGCTTGATTCAAGTTCAACGAGCGCTTAAAGCACTCGAAAAAAGCGGCTTGATCTCTACTAAGCGGCGAGATAGGAAAGTTTCCTACAAGGCAGAGCGCTCCCACCCTGCATTTGAAGAATTAAAAAAAGTCTTCCTGCAGACAATCAGCCTCGGCGATCCGATTCGAGAATCTCTTCGTATTCAAAATGAAAAAATCGATTTAATCTGGATTTTTGGATCTGTGGCTCAAGGTGAGGAACAGAATGACAGCGATATCGATATTATTTTTGTTTCGGATCGTTCTCTTGAACAACTCTCAAGGGTTGTTGGTCCCCTATCCAGAACTCTGGATAAGGAATTAAATGGGATCTTCATAACACCTGACGACTTAAGAAAAAAATTCCAGTCCGAAGACTATTTTATCCGCGAAATCATCGAAAAACCAAAAATCTGGTTACTTGGAAGCGACCATGGACTTAAGCTACTTCTTGAAGGAACAACGCCTGAAATTACATGCGACCACAAGGAGCGAAATCGAAAAGCTCTTCCTCATCGTCGCAAGAGACCTTCGCGACGCGCAATTTCCAGGCCTTTCATCAGACCGAAAATTCGCAACAGCATATAATGCTGCATTGCAATTGGCTACAGTTGTTCTCCGAGCAAAGGGATTCCGAACGAATCCCCAGAAATCTGGTCATCATCGAATTTGCGTCCAGGCTCTCCCTTTGATTATGGGTAAGGAATGCATCGCATTTTCTGAATATTTGGATATATGCCGGATCAAAAGACATGCCTGCGAATATACTTCTGTAGATGAGGTAACAGGTCGAAGCAATGCAGTTGGTTAAGAAGGCTGAGCATTTTCAAGCAACAGTAATTCAGTGGCTTCAGACGCATCATCCGGAACTATTGAGACAAAATGGAAAATAAAATGGAAACAAAACACATCTCCTCCGAGCAAATCCAATTCGCAGATTTTCTGAAAATCGATATCCGCGTAGGAACGATTGTAAATGTTGAAGACTTCCCAGAGGCGAGGAAGCCTGCATATAAGCTGGAAATCGATTTTGAAGGTCTCGGAAGGAAACGCTCTTCCGCTCAGATCACACAGCATTATCGCAAAGAGGATCTCATAGGCAAACAAGTGATTGCCGTTGTCAATTTTCCGCCGAAACAAATCGGAAAATTCATGTCGGAAGTACTCACTCTTGGACTTCCTGATGAGATGGGCTCTGTTGTTCTTCTTGAACCAACAGTCAAAGTTCCAAATGGGGGAAGATTATTCTGATGTCTTCTTCTTTTAAAATTCGCAATGCTTGCCTTGAAGATACTCCTCTTATTTTACAGATGATTCGAGAACTTGCTGATTTTGAACAGCTCTTGGATCAAGTGACGACGGATCAACCGACTCTTCGTCACAGTCTTTTTTCTGATCCCAAAGCGCCGGAAGTATTGATTGCCGAAGAAAACAAGCATCCCGTTGGGTTTGTTCTTTTTTTTCATAATTTTTCGACTTTTCTGGGAAGGAAAGGAATCTACATCGAAGATCTGTACGTTCGCCAAGAATATCGAGGGAAAGGATATGGAGATTTGATCCTGAAAGAAATCTGTCGATTGGCAAAAATACGAAATTGCGGACGTGTTGAATGGTGGGTGCTTGACTGGAATGAGCGGGCCATCAATTTTTATAAAAAAATTGGAGCAACTCCTATGTCTGATTGGACTGTATTTAGGCTTACAGAAGAATCGATTCATCGATTGATCCGCTAAGAGTCTGTCTGCGAAATTTTTAATTTGCGGGACAGTTTATTTTTCGGTTGGTTCGATTATTTTAGCTTCACACGACTTATTCAAGTCGAATGAAGCTAAAATAATCAAACCAAGCAAAAAAGAAATCTGCCCCCCGAACTAAAAATTTCGCAGACAGACTCTAAAGATACGCGCATTCAATAGTTTTTTCTTTTCAGAATTTGAAAATAAGAGTCTAATAGACCCCTCAAATTGGGAAGCTATTTTACAAAGGAGAAAATTATGGCAAGTTTCGCTCAATGCATAGGTGGTGTTGTTGTCTGTGGGGGACTATTGAAGATCGGTGAATTGCTTGATGGAGTTCATACATTCATTACCAAAGACCCTCGTAGAGTAGGCATTCTAAATGATACAAAAGCAAAACAAATTTGCCGCATTTTTGCGCGGGTTCTTGAGTTCATTGGACTGTTTGCAGCTGCAGCTGCTATCTTTACGATAGGCGCAGCTCTCTGGACAAGCGGGGTCTCTTTAGGATTCATTGCTGCTGCCCAACTAGGACTTGGCCAGTCTTTGCCTGCCTTGATCACCTGTCTTGCAACGATTACTCTTTCTCAAATTGGCGAGAAACTTGGCAATTGAGTTTACGCTCCAATCAAGCGCGCCTAAAGCGCGCTGGATTGGATCAGCTCAAAAGTGCGCGCTGTAGATCCGCCAATTCTTTGGCAAAGTTCTGTGGCAGCAATCCTCATCTTCTTTTCATATAGGGAATCTTCAAAAAATAGATGGACTGCCTTGCAGAGGTTTTCCGAGGAAACTTGGAGTCCGGCTCCGGCCTCCAGTGCCCGCGACACAAATTCAGATTGGGAAAACATGTGAGGGCCAAAGAAGACGGGAGTCCCATATAAGCACGGCTCTAGAATGTTGTGTCCGCCAATGGTGGGAATGAAGCTTCCTGCGACAATACTCAATCTACTCATTGCGTAGCAAATAGGAAGCTTACCCATTGAGTCTATGAGAAGAACTTTTTCTTTTATGACGGGGCGGTCGAATTTGCTCCAGCGAAGAAATGGGATATTTCTTTTTTGCAATAGCTGGGCCACTTCCTCGAATCTTTCCGGGTGGCGCGGTGCAAGAAAAATGAGCCACTCCCCTCCTTCTAATGCATCTAATAAAAGCTCTTCTTCCGGCGCGTGGGTGCAACTGATGGTGATCACGGGGGAATTTTCGGGGATTTGGAATTTATTTTTCCAAAAGGACAAATCTACTGCTTGAGGCTGAATATCGAGCTTGAGGTTGCCTGAGATATGGATCCGAGAAGGGTCTGAAATGAGCGGGAGAAATCGGAGCAGGTGTTCTTGATTTTGGACGCAGATGAGATCGAAATAGGAAAATAACTTTTTAGAGAGAAAAGAAAATTGTTTGAATCTGTGGGCCGATCTTTCTGAAAGCTTTCCGCTCACAAGGACCACTTTCCCCCCTTGCTTTTTGATGGCTTTTAAAAGATTGGGCCAAAAATCACTTTCAATCAGGATGAACAATTGAGGGCGAAGATAGCGGACAAATCGGTTGACAACCCAGCTGAAATCAAGCGGAAGGTAGGCAAAAGCGTTTGCTTCGGGAAGCGAGCGGAGGGCCTCTGCCCTTCCTGTTGCTGTTGTGGTTGTGATGAGAAAAAAGGCTTTTGGATTTTTTTTATAGAGCTCCCGGAAGAGAGGCTGCGCTGCCTTCACTTCACCCACAGAGACGGCGTGGATCCAGATTACGGGCAGCTGTAAGGGATTTGCTGGGATTGAAAATCCCAATCTTTGCAAAAAGCCGGGATGCCGTTTCCCTCTCCAGGCCCGGTCAAAAAGAAGCTTGGGCAAGATTCCCAGCAAATAGAGAAAAAGAAAGAAATTGACGATCATTTCAGAACGATATTGAGCAGTTTATTGGGCACAAATATCGTCTTGATGATTTCTCCTTCTAGGTGTTTTTCTATTTCAGGCTTTGTTTTGATGAGCGCCATGAGTTCTTCTTCCGTTTGATCTTTTGGAAGCTCGAATCTGCCGCGCAGCCGTCCGTTGATCTGTACGACGTAGACCGCGGTATCATCGATTAGATATTTGGGATCGACGGTGGGAAGCGGGGCGTATGTCAAAGAGGTCGTTTCTCCAAGCTCCTGCCACAGCTCTTCTGTGATGTGGGGCGCGAAAGGATAAAGCACTTGGATGGCCATTTTAAGAGCAGATCTTGGATATACCGGCAGAAGAAGAAAGGCATTTAAAAATTCCATCATTCGGGCAATGGCTGTATTGAACTGGTAATTTTCAATATCTTGAAGGACCGCATGGACCAACCGATGGGATAGTTTTAGGCCATCTATGGCCAGCTCATCGGTCACTTTTTCT
>JAZKAZ010000015.1:8530-9048 GCA_040388845.1 Chlamydiota bacterium
ATAGACCGCATCGTAAATGCGGTTTAAAAATCGTCTGCACCCACTGACCGCATCGGTGCTCCAAACTTTCTCTCGATCAAACGGCCCCATAAACATCTCGTAGAGGCGCAAAGAATCCGCTCCAAATTCCTCAATGATTTCATCGGGCGATACGCCATTGAGTTTTGATTTGGACATTTTTTCCATTTGCGAGATGAGCTCATCCCCTGTCTTCCGAGAAAAAAACCTTCCCTCTTTTTCTACCACTTCGTTTGGATCGAGATAACCGCCTCCCAACTGCTTAAACGAGCGGGCGGTTACAAGTCCCTGGTTCCGAAGGGTGATAAAAGGCTCTGCTGTAGAAACCAGGCCGCAATCAAAAAGGACTTTATGCCAAAACCTGGCATATAATAAATGGAGCACGGCATGCTCGATACCGCCTACATAAAGGTCTACTGGCATCCAATATTTTTCTGCCCGGTGGCTCCAAGCCTCCTGGGTATTTTGTGGATCGCAAAAACGGAGGTAATACCAGCAAG
>JAZKAZ010000016.1:0-238 GCA_040388845.1 Chlamydiota bacterium
AGGCGCTTTGGCGCAGCCAAAAACCAAATTTTCAGGTAGTTGCGGTATAGAGCAAAAAGGAATTCAACCTTTTCAAATTAAGGAAAAAAGTTTATTTTCTCTAAGTGGGCAAATGACGAGTACTTTCCATGGAAACAAATGTGATCGGCAGGTGGGTAAAAAAATTTCGAATTTTAACCATGGCATTGATTTTTAGCGGTGCATTGAATATCGGCCTTTTAGCCGCCTTTATTTTCTT
>JAZKAZ010000016.1:248-3435 GCA_040388845.1 Chlamydiota bacterium
TTTGCGCTCCAACAAAGAGAGAGTTCTTTTGTGGTCTCTTTGCCAGGCTCCTCCAACTTGAAACAAGAAGAGGGGAATGGGCAATTGATCCAATCGATGTCCAATTTAAGTTTCCGAGAGCTTGTGAGTTTTTTAACGAATCGAGATCTCGTGGAAGAAGGGTATACCAAGCGGGATTTGGCGCTGGCTGCCCTAGTTGCCTTTTGCGATTTCAACCTTGAAAAAGCCTTGTCTGCAGCTCCCGATCAAAGGCGGATTCTTTCTTTTTCTGAAAATCAAAAAATTGAGATTTTCCCAGGGTTAAACGATGAGCAGTTTCAGGCAATCATTCGGTATGCATACCAAGAAAAATGGCCTTTGACTGCCAAGGGGCTTTTTTCTCTCCTGCAAAAATGGAAAATGCCCCGCGAAGAGAGCTTAGAGACGGCTTTTCTCATGACCCCTGAATTCTATTCTCTTCAGGTTTTATTTCAAAAAACGGAAGCTCCTCAAGATGCCCCCATGCTCTTGAAGCTTGTTTGTGAGGGAAACTGGGACCTGTTAGAGAGATTTTCTCGAGAACAATCGCAAATGCTAGACCTTTCTGTTGAAAAGCGAAGGCGCCTGCTCTTGAGCTATCTTTCCCTCCATTCTCCGACAGCGGCGAATCTTCTTTTGCGCACCGATTATTTGTTTGCTCTCAAAAAGCTCGATGATCAAGGAATTTTAGACCTCCTCGGGCTTTTACAGCAGAAAACAGAGGAATCGGAGCGGTTTTGCATTGAACTGCTCCGCTCTCCCCGTAACGACCTGATCTGGCAGAGATCTGCACAATGTCTGTATGTTTATGCAAAAGAAACTCCTCCCAATCCTCTCGATCCTAAATTGGCTCTCGCTCGTTTCGCGCCAAATGCGGCGCCTGTGCCTATCCCAGCTCCGACTTCTGTTGTTGCTGCAGCTTTGCCAAAGCCCTCCGTCCTGCCGCCCCAGATCCGCAACCATGTGGTGAAAGAAGGAGAGAGTTTGTGGAAGATTGCGCGCCAACATAAAGTCAAAGTAGACGAATTGGTGAAAGTCAATGGCTTAGAAAAAGATTGTCTCCAACCTGGAATGACGCTCCGAATTCCAACTCACACTCAAGGGACAGGATCGGAGCCGCCCCGGTGAAAAGGGTGGCATTTGGAGAGCCGTTTTAAAGTCAGCAAAGAACCCTTCATAGCCCCGTGGCGCGCCATCGCTTGGCAAGCGTATTCGGAACAAGTCGGAAAAAATCTGCAGCAATGGCCCACAAATGGACTGATTGCCGCCTGATAGATGCGAATGATAAAAATAAACAATGATTTCATCCCTTGAATATAAAGGAACCTCATGAAAAAGCAACATCCCTTTGAACAATTTCTTGAAAAATTCGTCCCAGAAGTGGCCCGTAAATCAAAACAGCTCAATCAAGCATCTTGGATTTTAGAAACCACAGGTTCATCCGATGCTGCGGATTTAAGAGCCAGTATCGATGCAGAGCTGAGGTTTCTCTTCAATGACTCAAAAGAATATCTCCAACTGCTCGCCTGGGAAAAAGAAAAAAATTCTTTAGCTCCCCTTTTGCAAAGACAGCTCAATGTGTTGATCCGCGCCTTTAAGCAAAACCAGATTTCAAAAGATCTTTTAGAAGAGATGTCCCAGAAAGAGGCGGCCCTTTCTCAAAGCTATGGAACATTCCGCCCTGAGCTAGATGGGCAAAAGCTCTCTGAAAATGATATTTTAGAGATTTTAAAAAAGGAAGATCATCCGGAAAAGCGAAAAAAGGCTTGGGAGGCTTCCAAACAAATCGGAGAGGTCTTAAGCCCTCAGATCCTTGCCCTCGTCCATTTGCGCAACAAGGCTGCCCATAGCCTAGGATATTCTGATTATTTTCAGATGCAGCTGGAACTCCAAGAAGTGGATTCCAAATGGCTCTTAAAAACTTTAGAAGAGCTCTCGCAAAAATCGGAAAAGGCCTACTTGGCCGTCCTCAAAGAGATCGAAGAGAGCCAAATGAAAAAATTTCATGTGAAGGCAGCAGAGCTTGGCCCGTGGGCCTGGGGAGATCCATTTTGCCAAGAAGATCCCGTGGACAGGCAGGAACTGGACCAATTGGTAGATGGCGTTGATATTTCCAAGGTGAGCGCAGATTTTTATCAGCACATGGGGATCGATGTAGGGCCAATTCTTGCTCGGAGCGATATGTTGGAGCGTCCCGGCAAAAACCAACATGCATTTTGCATGCATCTCGACCGAGTAGGCGATATCCGGACATTAAACAATGTGAAGGCCTCGATTAAATGGCTCGAGACGGTTTTGCATGAACTCGGACACGCCATTTATGAGCTCGGATTCAATGAAAAACTTCCCTGGCTGCTCCGTGAGCCGCCTCATATGATCTCAACCGAGGCGATGGCGTTGATTGCCGGACGGCAGGCGTATCGATATGACGCTTTAGGCAGGCTTGTGGGAGCAAGTCCTAAAAAAGAGACGCTCCGCAAAAAAGCAGACTTAAGCCTCCGAAGACGGCAGCTTATTTTCAGCAGATGGGTCCTTGTCATGACTGCATTTGAGGCTGAACTCTACCGCAATCCCTCCCAAGATCTCAACGCTCTTTGGTGGAAATACGTCGAAAAATATCAGAAAATCCATCCGCCTAAAGGAAGAGAGGGAAAATGGGATTGGGCAGCCAAGTATCATATCGGCCTTGCGCCTGTTTACTATTTTAGTTATCTGCTCGGCGAGATGTTTGCCTCTGCCATCCAAGAATCGCTTCTTCAAGAGTGTGGCGCCGCTGCGCTGGCTACGCCCGAGGCGGGAAAATTTTTGCAGAAGAGACTTTTTTCTCCCGGCAACCAGATGAGTTGGGGCGAACTTGTGCATCATGTCACGGGGAGCCAATTGACTCCAGACGCCTGGCTGAGGGAGTTTGCTGACATAAAATAACAATTTGAATCCGTTTTTACTTGTGGGGAAAGGGGGTGGATTAGTATATTTTTCACTTCTTTTCTATGCGAAAGTGGCGAAATTGGCAGACGCACTACCTTGAGGTGGTAGCGAGGTCACACTCATGGGGGTTCGAATCCCCCCTTTCGCATTCTCTTCTCAAGTCTTCTGCACCGATAGCTCAATGGATAGAGCACTTGGCTTCGGACCAAGGGGTTAGGGGTTCGAGTCCCTTTCGGTGCAA
>JAZKAZ010000017.1:0-8866 GCA_040388845.1 Chlamydiota bacterium
CTTAAAAAGAAGCTCGACAAAGAAGGGATTATGAAATCCGCAAAAGCGCATCGCTTTTATGATAAGCCCTCTGTGAAGAGCCGGCTCAAATCGAAAGCTGCGACAAAGCGCACAAAAACAGCCCTCCGCCGCGGGTATTAGCAATCAATCATCTGATCTGCTAAATTTCCTTTCCAAAAATCCACCCCTCTGTTATAGTGAGGGGTAGATTATTAGGCACTTGGGTCCGCTTGATTCAGCCCAGGAATGCTGTCCCAAACCCGTAACTTTAGATAACCATGAAAGATTACTACGCCACTTTAGGCATCGCCCGTGAAGCTACCCCTGAAGAGATCAAAAAAGCCTATCGAAAAAAAGCTCTTGAATCTCATCCGGACCGCAACCCGGGAGACCCCAAAGCAGAGGCCCTTTTCAAACAAATCTCCGAAGCCTACGAAGTCTTGAGCGACGACGGTCGGCGACGCATCTATGATCAATATGGAGAAGAGGGGTTGAAAGGGGCAGGTCCAGGCGGCGGTGGCGGCGGATTTCCCGGCGGATTTTCTTCAATGGAGGAAGCTCTTCGCACATTTATGGGAGCTTTTGGGACAGGCGGCAGAAGCGGCGGCAATGAATCTATTTTCGACTCCTTTTTTGGAGGAGGCGGATTTGAGGCAGACGGGGGCGGCGAGCGCAGAGGGACCAGCAAAAAAGCAACAGTGAAAATTTCTTTTGAGGAAGCTGCCCGCGGCATCGAAAAAGAGATTGCGATCAGCAACTATGCCTCCTGCGAAACCTGCCATGGTTCTGGCGCCAAATCGAAAAATAGCATCAAAACATGCACCACTTGCCAAGGCAAGGGGCAAATTTACCAAAACCGCGGCTTTTTCAGCATGTCCAGCACATGTCCTCATTGCAATGGGGCAGGACAAGTCATCACGGATCCTTGCAAAACTTGCAGCGGCGCAGGAAGGATCAAAGAAAAACAGCGCATTAAGATCCGAATCCCTGCCGGAGTAGACAATGGGATGCGGCTAAAAATGAGCGGCCATGGGGATGCGGGAGAATCAGGAGGTCCTGCCGGCGACCTATATGTGTATATCGAAGTAGAAGCCCATCCAGCTTTCCAGCGCGAGGGCGATGACGTTTACCTTGAACTGCCGATCACTTTTACAGAGGCAGCTTTAGGCTGTAAAAAGGAAGTTCCGACTCCTCTCGGCGAAACTTGCCGCATCCAAATTCCTGAAGGGACACAGAGCGGAAAACTTTTACGGCTCAGTGGCAAAGGATTTCCAAATGTCCATGGGCAAGGGCAAGGAGATCTTCTTATTCGGACCACTGTAGAGACTCCCATCAAACTTTCTGAAAAACAAAAAAATCTTCTCCGCTCGCTCGAAGAGCTAGAGACGCCTCAAAATAATCCCCGTAAGGGAGGATTTTTAGATAAGATCAAGGTTTTTTTTTCAGAATAGGGAGCAGAGTCCTCCGCTTTTTAACTGATTGATTTTTTCGCTTTTTCCAGATCTTGCCCCAGCTTATTTTGGAGCGTCTGATCTGTCGGCTTATCTTGAAAAGCTGTATAATCCTTGGAAATTTGTTGGTTCTGCTTGAGAAGCTCTTGCCGCATCAATTCGCGCGCCGTTTCATTCATTACTTGCATCGCCTTATCCATCACATCTTTAAATTCCTTCTGCTGATAGATATTGTCCGATTTCTTATATTCATCGAGCGCCCGTTTAAAAAGATCTGCGCCATGTTTATATTCTTGCTCGTACATCTTTTTTTCGCTAGGACCCAGCGGCGCTGGCCCTTGAATGTCTTTATCCATAGGAACTCCCCCTTTTCTCTTTGCTTGCCAAAAATTGGGGAAAAGATAAATAAAAAAATTAACGTAAGGAATTTATGCGCAACTGGCTTCTCGTACTATTTATCCCTTTTGTCCTTGGCGCTCAAAATTTAGATCTGCCCGATGTTGCAGACGAGTCGCCTCAGCAAATCGAACAAGAGCTCGCGGATGCAGAAGCACAATTTGCTAAGGCTAAAAAAATGTTCAATCCCTGGTATACAGGCCCCCTAGTCACTCCTTCTGCCTCCATGATGCCCCCCGGCTATGGCAATATTCAGCCCTATCTCTATTTCATCGATAACTATGCCCAATTCAATGAAGACCGCGAATCTATTAGCCTCCCAAGCAATCTTCTCACGCTCAAAGGGCTCTGTGTATTTCAATTCGGCGTTACAAATACCATGGATATCCTTGTAGTGCCTTCCGGAGTTGTCAATTGGCAGAGTCATAAACACGGTGGCGGCTTCAACGATTTAGGAATTACGATCGGCTTTCCCATTTATCTTCAGACGCTCTATATCCCTCAAATTAAATTCACCGTCCAAGAACTCTTCCCGACTGGCAAATACCAACATTTAAGCACAAATGGACTTGGACTCAATGCAACAGGCGGCGGCGCCTACCAAACTACATTGGGATTGACCTTTGGCAAGATCCTTTTCTGGTCGTATAAGCACCCCATGAATACCCGCCTTTTCCTCGGCTACACCATCCCCACATCGATCGAAGTGAGAGATTTCAATACCTATGGCGGCGGATTTGGGACGAAGGGAACCGTCCGACCCGGCAATTCTTTCAGTGCCGATTTTGGAATTGAATTCAGCGTCACACAAAGATGGGTACTTGCTCTAGATATCGTCTATTCAGCCACTGAAGCAACCACATTTTGCGGAGACCCTGGGGTTTCAGCAGACGGGACTCCAGCATCTGTCGGAGGCGGCTACAATGACAATCTAAGCCTTGCTCCTGCCATTGAATACAATTGGAATGAAAATTTTGGAGTCCTAGGGGGCGCCTGGTTTTCTGTGTATGGAAGAAATAGCTTGAATTTTGCCTCTGGGATTATTAGCCTCGTCTATACATTCGGCATTTAAAATCTGTACATTTTTTTTCCATTAACGCAAATATAAAAGTTATTGGATAATCTAATTCCGAAGCACAGTCTGGAGCCTTCCTCTACATGCAAAAATTAGTGGTAAAAAAATATTATTTTTTAAAAATCTTGAATCACCTCATGAGACGGGCCGTAAGCAGATGCCGGCGTAGTAAACTTTGCCCCCCCTTAGGCTGGAGGCGTTTCTAAATGATTAAATATTTTATCCTATTGGCAACTCTCTTTTTCGGTTGCTCGAAGGCTCCGGGCGGTTTTAGGATAGCCGCAACCGCGGTTCCCCACGCCCAGATGCTTGAATTTGTCAAACCTGAGCTGAAGGCGCAAGGAATCGAGCTCACCATCATCGTGACCGATGATTACAATATGCCAAATCGAGCGCTTGCGGATCGAGAAGTAGACGCCAATTTCTTCCAGCATATCCCCTTCATGGATGCGCAAATCAAGGAATTTAACTACGCGATTGAAAGTATCGCAAAAATCGAAATCGAGCCCATGGGAATTTACTCAAAAAAAATCCGAGCGCTTTCCGAATTAAAAGCCCACGCCACGATCGCAGTTCCCAATGACCCAACCAATGAAGCGAGAGCTTTGGGGCTTCTGCAAGCCCAAGGAATCATTGAATTGGACGATCCAAACAACCTACAAGCCACAATTTTAAATATTGTTAAAAATCCCAAGGAGATCAAATTCATCGAAGTGGACGCAGCTATGCTCCCCCGTTCGCTGGAAGATGTCGATGCCGCTGCCATCAATACGAATTATGCTTTGGAGGCAAAACTTTCTCCTTTAAAGGATGCTTTGGCACTCGAAAGCAAAGATTCCCCTTACGCCAATGTGATCGCCATTCGAATGGGTGAAGAGGAGAGGCCTGAGATCCAGGCTTTGAAGGCTGCGATGACCTCAGACAAAATGAGAGCGTTCATTTTAAAAAAATATCAGGGGGCAGTCATCCCCGCTTTTTAAAAAAATCTTCCAATTTAACTAACTGTACACCATCTGCTTATCATTAACTATTAAAATTACCGCTTTCTTCCTATTTACAATTCTATATAAATTTCATACGATCCGGAATTGGTTAGGTATGTAGTTTTGAAGATTTCATATTTGACCCTTAGAAAACCATTTTATTTTTAGAGGACTGATATGAATAAATTTTTTCTCCTAATGTCTGCGCTCTGCTTGGTATTTGTATCCTGTAATCGCAATTGTTGCTGTACCCCAAAACCTGGATGCCAACAACAAGACCAATCCAACTCAGCAGATTGGGCAATCACTGCAAAAGTGAAAAAAGAGATCATGACAGAAAGCTCATTATCTGCGAGCGCTCGATTTATTTCGGTAAGCACGTCCAATGGCGTAGTGACTTTGACTGGAACTGTTGCAAGCCAAGAAGAATCAAATAAAGCGGCTCGAATTGCAAGAAACGTCTCTGGCGTTAGCAGCGTAAATAATCAGCTGACAATTTCTAATTCCTAATATACATCTTAGGCTTGCTATTTCTATAGCAAGCCTATTTTTAAATTGGAGAAATATGGGACTAATTTTACTTATTTTATTAATCGTCTTACTGATCGGCGCTTTCCCAACCTGGAATTACAGCCAAGAGTGGGGCTATCGACCCGTTGGAATTTTCGGAGTGCTCTTGCTAATTGTACTCATTTTAGTTTTACTAAATATCATTACTTTTTGGGATATAAAAGTCGAATCAACCGACAATCAAACAAATATTAAAATCGAAAGAACCGATCAGTGATTTTCTTTCCTTAAGTCGCAATTTGCCGGACCTTGGATCACTTGTCCGCCTGCGGAAAATCGAGAGCCGTGGGCGGGACATTCCCAGCAATGCTCGCTCCCATTCCATCGAACAAGCGCTCCGAGATGAGGACACACAGGCGACATGCGGTGGAGATCTCCCTTCAGATCCCGATACACAGCACATTTGGAAAGCCCTTTACGGAGAATCGCCCCCGTATTTTTCGGCAATTCGGCAACCGATTCTAAATCCCCTTCTGTGATCCAATCTCGGTATTGACAGACCGTATTCCCGTTTTCCTTTGCGAAATCGGGGAATGCTTTAAGCGTTTTTCGATGAGGATCATAGAGCTCTTCCCAAGGATTTTTTTTCTTGTGAATCAAATCATTCAGCAATATGCCAGCAATCGTCCCATGGGTCAGTCCATTGCCCGCATCCCCGGTAATCATGTAAATCTCTGCATCTTTTTTCAGTTTGCCAATAAAAGCTAACCCATCTATAGGCTCAATGACTTGGCCAGACCACCGGTAGGTAATTTCTTCAAAATCGGGGAAGCGCTCTCTTGTCCAAGCTTCCAGCTTGTCATAGACTGCCTGAATATCTCGAACTTCTGCTGTCCGGTGATCTTCTCCGCCAAGGATGAGCGTGTCGTATTTTTCATCCAAGGGAATCACTCGAATATAGTGATAGGGATCCGAAGTGTCGTAATAAAGGGCTCGGGCGATATTTCCCCGGGCAATTTTACCTCCAATCACATAAGTCCGGTAAGGCGCTTGCTTCAAATGGGGTAAAAACCTACTTGCAATCGGGCTATTGGTCGCAATGATCACGTGCTTTGCTTGAACGGTATAGCCTTCCTCTGTTTTCACCAAATAGAGCTCCCCTTTTTTCTGAATATGGGAAGCGTGCGTTTTGGTGAAGATCTGACTTCCCTGCTCATGGATCAGGTCACAGAGTTTGTCTATGTAGGGCAAAGGAAAAAATTGGGCTTGGTGGGAGAATCGAAGACATTTGCCAGTATCAAAAGAATGAATCGGAGCGCGCTCGACCAATTCCACACCCTTTAACCCTACTCTGTGGACCGCTCCCAGTTCTTTTTTCAAAACATCCAACGACTCTCCTGGGGGAACGAAAAGATAAGCATCGAGATATTCGAAATGGCAGGGAATCTGATGTTTTTTAACGAGATCTGCAATGAATTCAATGGCAGAACGGTGTGATTTAGCAGCTAACTTCGCACCTTCAATGCCAAAATAGCGCTCCAGAGTAAAATAGCGGGCATCAAGGATATCGACTAAATGGCCCGTCGTTCTCACCGTTTGCCCTCCAGCAACCGGCCCGTCGTCTAAAACGACCACTTGTTTGTCGCTTTTAGACAACGTATATGCAGTAGATAAGCCTGCAATCCCTGCGCCAATGACGCAGACATCAACCTGCAGATTTTCCTTAAGCGAAGGATAACTCTTTAAAGCCCGCCCTCCTTGCCAGAAAGAAACTGTTTCCTTCCCCATTGAACTCATGCTAGTGAGGATGATGGGATTTTTGTTTCATTCCAAAACCAAGATACAGGGCAATAGCACTGACGGCTACATGCAGCCAAGCATCGGCCATGTTATTGGCAATCAGACCGAAAATGGGTTGATCTCCATAAAAAAATCCCAAAATGGCAACCAGGCCGTAAATGACTCCAAAAATCTGAAAGAAGATTTTGGCCGCATGGCCGCTTGTAATTCCCACCCAAAATGAAATGATTCCTGTCGCTAAATGGACCATGTTATGCGCGGCATTTACGTGAAAAATACCCAAGAGCTCCCCATTGGGCGTAAGTGCTGGGAAAAATCCTAAAACTCCAATGAGAAAAAAGATAACTCCAAACACCATTGCAATTATTTTTAACATCGATAGCTCCTAGTATCCAACCATAAAAGTTTTGCTATTTGGGTACTCGTTTATGCGCTCTTGCGTTTACAAGCTTTGGTATTAACCCCTTCGCTGAAAAAACTGCCTTCAGCAATTTCAGTTAACTTTTTATCCGCATGCCCTTCTTCTTTAATTGTTTCTTTCAGAAGCGCTACCACTTTATCCAGTTTGAGATGTTTTGCAAAAGTAATCAATACGCCATAAACCGCAATTTCATAATGTTCAATCCGCTGTGCTGCACTGATTAAAGCCGCATCTTTCACATCGCACTGGTAATTAGCTTTCATTGCATCATGGGCTTCTTTTAAAAGACCGCGCATCGCATCACAATGAACTCCTGAAAGAGTTTCATTCAATTCAAGAGAGATATTCTCTAAGCGGTGGAGCTGCTTTTTTGTCTCTTCTAAATGGGCTTTAAAAGCCTCTTTTAATTTGGGCGATTTTGCCGCATGGATCATTTCTGGCAAAAGTTTAATTATTTGGATTTCCGCATTGGTAATATCTCTCAATTCTTTGACAAATAAATCACGAAATTCTTTCATTGGCTTTCCCTTTTTTTAGTTTGCTGGGCAAAATGTGCTCATCCCTGGTCTTCTTTCCCCTATATCGCCCCAAAAAATTCCTAGCAAGCCCCATTTTTTTCCCACAACCAAAACCTGTCCTAATTTAAGGCAAAGAACTAGGATACGTTGCCTTACAGTGAGTCTCTTTAATCCTCAAAAGCATAAGTAGCGAAATCACTAAATAAACAGGCAAGGTCAAAAAGGCCGCCTTATAGGCACTCACCGAAAATACCCTGGCTCCTTCCACCATTTTCCCATCCCATCCCAAATCGAGAAACTGACCTGTTAAAGGATCGGAAAAAGCGCCTAAGAGCGCATCAAACGCATTCATAAATCCGATGGCGGTTGCCGCAAGGAGCGGCAAATGGATTTCCCGGATCATCGTAAAACAGAGTAAAAAGCAGCTGATGGAAAATCCAAAAAGAAAGAGGAGAAAGCCAAGTACAGATGCAGAAATACCAGGGGCGTAAATGACCGCAGAAATCGCGGCAAGAGCAACAATTGTCCCCCACAACATGACGATGCGCCTTTTGCCTAGCCAGTCAGAGAACCAGCCGAAAACAGGTGCTCCTATGGCAAAGCCGACAAAGATAAGCGATACCATTTGGGCCGAGATGTTTTGCGATAGCGCAAATCCTTCTGAAATGAAAGAGACACCCCACAACCCGCCAAAGACCATGACGGGGGCAAACGCAAAACCGCTGTAGGCCGAAAGCCACCAAGACTGCGGATTCTTAAAGATCTGTTTGATGCTATCAACTAAAGAAATTCGATCGGATACGAGGTGCATTTCTCGTGTATGATCTGGAGCCTTATCGCGTACTACAATCCAAAAAATCGCAGCCAACCCCAACCCCGCAATTCCAATCACTTGAATAGCATGACGCCACTCCATTTTTTGAATGAACGCAGCTAAGGGGGCTTGCCCTCCTACAGCTCCGAGCATAGCCATTGTCATCATCAGACCTGCCATAAAGGCAAAGTGTCTAAAGGGAAACCAGTTAGCAATCAGTTTTAAGCAATTGACCGCTGCAAAAGCTGCGCCTGCGCCCGTCAAGAAACGTCCAACCCCTGCCACAAGAAATGATTCTGCAGAGGCAAAAACCAAACTTCCCAGCGCACATAAAATAATGGCAAGCGTCGTGGTTTTTCTGGGACCGAATCGATCCAAAAGCAACCCTGCAGGAATTTGTAAAAGGAGGTAGGCATAGAAATAACAAGCAGCTAAATTTCCAAGCTCGACACCGCCAATATGAAAAGTGCTCATCAAAGTTCCGGTCATCACGCTTGGAGACACTTCAATCGCATACTTATAGAACATAAAGCCTGCACTTAAGAGCCAGATCACCCAAGCGCGCACGGGGTAAGCTAATTTTTCGCGGAAGTTTTTTTCACTCATCGTCTTTCCTTGATTTATTAGGTCCATACCTTCACAGCATGGACCCAAAAACTTAAATTTCAGAATTCCCAACCTTTGAGCTGAATATTTCTTTTCCAGCTTTATAAAGCACTGAGAAAAACGCCACTCCCCGCATCCGTCGAAACGATCCCCACATCAATTGGCGAGGATTGTCTATGGTCATATCACTTTGCAAGCGAGTAACTATTGTATTGGCTGGCTGAGAAACAAGGCCCGCACTTACGCCCGACAAAAAGGCTGCCAAATATTCAACGCTCCGGTGGTCTCCCAA
>JAZKAZ010000018.1:0-5450 GCA_040388845.1 Chlamydiota bacterium
CGCCTGAAAGATCAAACGCGCCTTGTGATTCGCCCCTCTGGAACAGAGCCCAAAGTCAAAATTTATGCAGAAGTGGTCCAAAAACCAGAACCAGATCTCGAAAAAACGATCCGCGATTGCGATGAACGGCTAAAAAATCTTGTCCACTCCTTCCAAAAAGACTTATCCTTTTAAGCTTGCATTAGTCACAGGCGCAAGTTCCGGTTTAGGGCTTGCCCTTTGCCAAAGACTTGCAAAAGAGCAAATTCCGCTGCTTCTTGTCGGCAAGAACCCAGAGCGCCTCCATGCAGCGGCAACTCTCTTGCCGAATGTGATCGAAACGCTTTGTCTCGACCTTGCGCAGGATCGAGGAAAGCTCCTCAATCTCATTCGACAATATGCTCCTGATTTGGTGATCAATAATGCAGGCTTTGGACTCTATGGCCCAGCTCTTATGCATAAAACATCTTCGCAAATGGACATTTTGGAGGTCAATGCGACAGCTCCCATTGAAATTTCTCTAGAGGCAGTAAAAGTTCTGTATGCCCAGAAAAAACAGGGGGTGATTCTCAATGTCTCCTCGATTGCAGGGGAACTATCGATGCCCAGTATGGCTGTTTATGCGGCGGCAAAAGGGTGTCTCACCTCATTTTCAAAAAGCTTTGATGCCGAAATGCGCCCATTTGAGATCCGGATCTTGGTTGCCCTGCCCGGTCAAATCAATACGGAATTTGCCACAAGAGCATCAAACAGCGGTTACGTCCAACGATCTAAGTGGGCTCTCAAAAAAGAAGATGCAGCCGAACAGATCTGGAAACAAATTGTTCTAAGAAAAGGGGTCCAGGTGATCGGTTTTCGCAACCGATTGGCGCTGGGTATCATTCGGTTTTTTCCAAGAAGGCTAGTTGACTGGGCTATTCAAAAAAATCTTTCCAATCGTTTTTACTGATTAATTCGCTTTAAACGTATTTTTTATTATAATTATATTGAAATAAACAAACTATCTACATACAATATGATAAAAAAAAGGATCATATTACATGAGCACTTACTCGATTACCTCTTCATTTCCTTTCAGTTCATCATCAAGTTCCTCTAGCTCTTCCACCCCTTCAAACCCATGGGCAACTTTGTCCTTGGATGCTGTGAAGAAATCAGGCCTGACGGAAAATGCCAGTCCAGAAGCTTGGTTTGCAAGGTGTAATTCCAATTTTTTTATCCCTCTCCTTGAAAACTTCCGCCCCCTGACGCACAGACAAAACCCAAATTACTTACATACAGTTCCTTGTATGAAAAAAAGCCAACAACTATTCGAGCAAATAAGCAGATTGATTCCTCTCCTGAAAAACCCTTTGATCTGGCGTTCCACCGCCGACAAGGACATTAAAATATTTCGCACCTTGATCAGTCTTTTTACAAATGTTGAAGAAATGGAAATATCATACCATTATTTTAACAATTCTCTTCCCGAACTTATAATTACAAATCAACGCCAGCGTCATCCAATATTTTTTTCTTTTTTTCAATTAATTGCCTCTCACTACCACAACATAACCAAAGAAAATAATTCTTTTATTCTTCCATGGCATGACCCGGATTATAATTCCTCAATCTTCTTAATAAAATTTAAGACCTCTTGGATTATTAAAAAATTTTCACCTAATCCCACAGGCCTTACTTCAATTACCTTAGATCCTTGTGTAACTGTTTTAATTGATGAAAATGGACGAGTAATTGACGATCTTCCATTTTTTACTATTGATTTTACAGGACAAACTGTAAATCCACTTAATAAAATAAATTTGACAAAGCAAATTGTTACAGCAACCTTTTGTATGAGCAGTTCCAAATTCGAAGACGATAGGAATACATTGATCTTTAACGGAACTTTCGATAGTAGAGGAAACTTCACAGTTCCTCTCCTTCCCCCCAAGGCATTCCTCGGAAATCAAGATCCCTCAATGATTGAAAAAGCTCATCGATTTGTCTCTGCATCGATTGAGCTCCAATTAAAAAATAACACCATTACGGCCAATGGATTTCAATATTTAACGATTTTCCCTAAAACCCCTGAAGAAGTAGATGCAGCCTACTTAGAAATTCTCCGCATTGCCAAAGAAAATCCAGAGGAAAACAAGGCTGTCATCGAGTGCCTTGCGCTCGAACTGCTCGATACTCCGCAAAAGATCAAAAAAGCGACCGATTGCATTCTAGAAAAAAAAGAAAAGCTGAGCCAACCCGCCTTACTTGCAGAAGCCATGATTCAGCAGATTGAAGAGGAAACCCAATCTGAACTCTTTCTTCCCCCAACATTTGCGGAGATTCAACTAAACGAACAACCAATTGATCTAAAAGAGGACAAAACCTCTCTCAAAAAATTGGATAAAGAACAAAAAACAAAAGCATACAAAAAAAAGAATGCTCAAGAAAAAAAACGACAAGAAAAGAAACAAGCTGCAACCCTCCAAGATCCACGCCTTGATTCCCGTCCCCTCTCTATTCAACTTAAGCCAAAAGATAAAGAAAATGTCCGGAAAGTCTTAAAAAGCGGCGGAGTGAATACAAGAACTTTTGCTCAACTCTATTGCGCAGTCCTTCGTAAGACCCTGGAGAAAGGAGAAGGGAAAGTTGAAGTGAAAGAAAATAAAAGGGGCTCCCATCGAATGCTCCACCTTAAAACAGACACGGTGAGCTCAGGAGTGGCCACGCGAGTCATCCCTCACGGCCGAGATCCAAACCAGCCCCGTCTTCGAGGTCAAAGGAGAAACTTACGCAACCTCCTCAATCTGCTCTAAGAGACTGAAAAATAGTTAACGTCAGCGATCTCCACCCGGGAAATGCACGCCCCGGCAAAATTCTCGAGGCAAGTGCCAATGTCCGTAAAAAAACAAAGTTTTTTAAATGCCGCAGTGACCATTCTGCTTTTCTAAATACCTCTGATGATACTTTTCAGCTTCATAGAAGGGTCCAATCGCCACAATTTCTGTGACAATTAGACGGCCCATCTTTTCCTCTGCCTCTTTCGATTTACACGCAGCTTCTTTCTGATGCGAGGTGTGGTAAAAAATAGCGGAGCGGTATTGAGAGCCGATATCGGGACCTTGTTTATGCCAGCTTGTGGGATCATGCATTTGCCAAAAGGAATCTAAAAGCGCATCATAGGTGACTTTAGAGGGATCAAAGAGAATTTCTACGGCTTCGGCATGTCCTGTTTTTCCAGTGCAGACCTGCTCATAGGTCGGATTTTTCAAAGTGCCACCTGTGTAGCCAACCCTCGTCTCTTTGACTCCCTTGATCTTGCGGAATTTCGCCTCTATCCCCCAAAAACAACCAGCCGCAAACGTAGCTTTTTTAAACACCTGGCCTCTCTTTTTTGGGATACTTGATCCTTCCATGGTGGGATAAAAGGAGCGTTTTCACGAGCGTTTTTTTCACTCTCCCCATCTCTTCAAATGTGAGCTGGCAATCGCTGAACTGCCCATCTTCTTCTTTTTCTCTCACTACGCGGTCGACAAGTTCGGTAAGCGTTGCCTCATTGATCTCCTCTAAAGAGCGAGAAGCTGCCTCTACGCTGTCGCAAATCATGATGATCGCAGATTCCTTCGTTCTCGGTTTAGGCCCTGGATAGCGGAAAAGCTTTTCATCTACGTTTTCCGCTTTGCCCCCTTGGAGCTCGAGTTGTTTGCGGTAAAAATAGTAGACAAGCGTGGTTCCATGGTGCTCCAAGATGATGTCGATGAAAGGGCCAGGCAGGTGGTGTTTGCGGGCGATTTCCTCTCCATCTGTTACATGGGAGATGATCACCTGCGCAGATTCAAGAGGAGTGAGCAACTGGTGGATATTGACCGCTCCCTGCTGATTTTCCGTATAAAATTGCGGGTTGTTGAGCTTGCCGATATCGTGATAAAGCGTTGCAGTTCTGCAAAAAAGACCATTTGCCCCAATCGATTGCGCACACGTTTCAGAGAGGTTGCCGAGAACAAGGCTATGCTGGTAGGTGCCGGGGACTTCCAGCGCAAATCTACTGAGAAGTTCGCTTGTCGGATCCATGTACTCCATCAGAGTCATATCGGTCAAAACACTAAAGATCGATTCGAGAACGGGCAGAATCCCCACAACGAGAATGGCAGTCAAAAGAAGAAACACAAAAGAAGAGGTAATGTCATTGATCAACGCATACGTAATCCAATGATTTTCGCTGAGTGTATAGGCATAAAGGACTGGAATTGCGCTCATCCAAGATTTGGCGCAAACAGTAAATACTTCTTTCCGCTTCCGGATATTGCGGGTGCTGATGATGACGACAATCGAGGTGATGAGGTTAAGGATCAAAAACCTGCTATGATCCACCGCAAGGCTGACAGAGAGAATGATGGATAGAAAGGTCGCTGCAAAAAGAGCTGTGCGGGGAGACAAGAGAATACAAATTAAAATCGTCGCAAAAGGGGCTACAATCGGATAGCGAACCGCCTCGAGGACATTCGATTGACTTTTTAAAAGCACGTATTCAGTCAGTTTTGCAAAAAGCAGAGTCAATAGAACAATGCAAACAAAAAGGGCGATTTGCTGCAAAGAGCGAATAAAGGTCGGCTGACTGATTCGGAAATAGAGCGCACTGATTGCAACAAAGATCGATGAGAGAAGAAGGCTCGCAATGATCGTCAGCGGATCCCAAACCTTCCGACTCTCAGAAATTGCTCCCTTCATCGCCTGCATCATGGTCAAATGGCGCGATGTGACCCTTTCGCCTTGATCGATGATCCGAGTCCCCGCCTGAACTCTTGTGACTTTTTCGGGGATTTTGCGGCTGACTTGGGTCCGAAGTGAGCCCTCTAGAACTAAATCCTCTCTCAAGTTCCAGCTTCTTTCTTGAAATGAACGGATGACATAGGCAATCGACTCGGGATGGAAAGCATCGCTCTGAGCGATCTGCCCCGAGATCCGATTCCAAAATTCGACAGGAAGTTTTAAGGAAGGACTTCCCTCTTCCGGGATGAATTCAAAATAGGAGGCGTCGGAGAGATGCAATTCTTTGATTTTCTGGATGGTGCGGGGATCGGTAAAACGGGTCTCCAGAAGGAGCGTCTCCAAAACATCTGCCGCTTTGTACATCTCCTCGAATGTACTGGATGGGGCAGACTCCCTCCAGTCCTTATTGTGAATTAAAAAATCCTCGAGCTGATAGCGCACATCGCGGATTTCTTTATCGTTGATGAGATAAATTTTCCCTATATCCTGCATCGCCTGCTGCTTAAGCAGAATGCTTGTCTCATAGTCGGGAAATTCAAAATCGGTTTGAGCTACGATATATCTGCTTGCTGTCGTATTCAGCTCGAGCACCTCCAGCCTGACTTCCCGAAAGTGAAGGAAAAGAGCAAGGCAGACGACGCAGACAAAGCCGACAACAAGACGCCAGCCTCGGTTATTTGAAGCGAGCCACCCTTGCCACCCCTGCCGGATCCGATCCCGAT
>JAZKAZ010000019.1:0-9505 GCA_040388845.1 Chlamydiota bacterium
CCATCCCCCTTACCGGAGCGGAGAAACTCCTTCCTTGCAGGAAGGAGTTCTTCAATGCTTCTTTCCCGCATCGCTTGACAAAAATCTCGGTAGAATAGAAAATTTTCCACTTGTTTACATAGGCGAGCAGTAGAAATGAGAAAAAATAGTATTTATACTTTAATTCTTTTAGTATGTATCTCCCCTCTGTTCTCTTCTCTTCATATTCGCCCTGCTGAAGAATTAGAAATCCCCAAACTCTACCAACTCATCTGTGAGCTTGCCAGTTCTGAGGGACAAAATGCTTCTTTAACTCAAGAGAATCTGAGACTTTTTGGATTTGGTGAAAAGCCTATCTTCTTTACAGAAGTGGCTGAAGTGGATGGACAAATCGTAGGTTACGCCTTGTATTTTTTCACATTTTCTCCAAGTCAAGGGTGGCCCAGTCTGTATCTCAAAGATTTATATGTAAAACCAGAATATCAGAACCGCGGCATCGGAACTCGACTTCTAAAACAGCTGGCTCATTACGCACAAGAGCGTCAATGCTGCCGGATGGAGTGGCTTGTGTCGGATTGGAATGAAAGGGCGATTGCTTTCTATCAGAAATTTGGCGCAAAACTGAAAAATAGCCTTATTCCTGTCCGCCTTGGAAAGGATGCCATAGATCGTTTGGCCTCTGAAGAAGATTCTAGTACCCAGCCATAAGAGTCTGCCTCTTAAAATCAGTTGAACCGTTTTTCTGAAAATGTTAAATGAACGGTTATGTACGAAAACAAACATCATCCATTACTCCCAATCCATACATTCGTTCAGCGGATGATTTGGCATCTTTTGATTGGTTTTACCATCATTCTGGTCTCTCTTTTTATAGGAATGTACGGCTATCATTATTTCGAACAAATGAATTGGATAGATTCCTATGAAAATGCTGCCATGATTCTAGCAGGTATGGGACCCGTCGATGCAATAAAGACAGTAGAGGGCAAGATTTTTGCCGGATCTTTTGCACTTTTTAGCGGCGTCATTTTCTTAATTGTCATCGCGATTTTCATCGCGCCGCTCTTCCACCGCTTCTTTCATAAATTCATGATCAAAGATATCAAATAGTTTGAAGAACTGCTTCCCGATGGAAGGAGATTCTCCGCTCCGGTAAAGGGGATAGCCAAGTGCCTTGCCGCAAATAAACTGATAGCTCGCTTATATAGCGCAAGCTCTGATTTCGGATAATTTTTACATATGCTGAACTAATTCCGACACTAAGAGAGAGACTTTGGGTTCAGTTTCTTGGGCAATGCGAATGATTTCGGAAACATTCGCGGGTTCTAAATTTTCGTTGTTGCCGCAATTGGTGACAATCGATATCCCCACAACTTTCATGCCCATGTGATTGGCAACGATATTTTCAGGTATAGTGGACATCCCTGTTGCATCTGCACCGAGAATATGAAGCATGCGGTATTCCGCTTTTGTCTCAAAACAGGGGCCTTTGAGAGCAGAATAAACGCCTTTCTTAACCTCAATGCCATTTTTTAGAGCGATCTCTTCCAAAAGAGAAATGTAATGGCGATCGTATGGCTCTGACATATCGGGCCAGCGCGGGCCGATTTTTGGATCGTTAGGTCCAATGAGTGGATTATCTCCCAGAAGATTAATCTGATCCTTGATGATCATGATATCGCCAGGACAATAAGTGGGATTGGTGCCGCCAGATGCATTGGTCAAAATGAGACTTTTGGCTCCGAGAGCCTTCATGACGCGGATGGGGAAAGTGACTTGTTGTATCGTGTAGCCTTCATAAAGATGAAGTCTTCCCTGCATGGCGACAATCGGCTTTCCTTTGAATTTCCCAAGTAGTAGTTTTCCTGCGTGATATTGCAGAGTGGATGCGGGAAAACCGGGAATGGTATCGTAGGGGATTATTGCTTCAATCTCTATTTGCTCAGCAAAATTTCCCAGGCCTGATCCCAGCACAATTGCGATTTCAGGTTGAAGAGAGGAATGCTTTCGAATAGAGGAAACAGCAGCATCAATTGCCTCAGAAAGAGATAAAAACTTATCAAGTCCTGGATCCGCTGCAGAGAGGGGGGGATAAATACAGATAGTGCATAAAAAAAACAATAAGCAGTAAATATTTTTCATTGTTTACTCTGGGTAGGACATTAATTCTAAAAACTGAGCAAGTGAAAGATTGCCTTTATCTAAAATATAACTTGTGACGATTGAAGAAGGAGTGACATCGAATGCCGGGTTGAATACGGGGGAATTTTGAGGGCTCCAGCACACTTTGCCAAAACTGCCCGAAACGCCCCGCACTTCTTCAGGGGAGCGCTCTTCGATGCGGATCTTATCGCCGCTGCAGCAGTGGGGATCGATGGTCGTGTATGGCGCAACAACATGAAAGGGAATCTGGTGGTAATGAGCTAGGACTGCCAGAGAATAGGTCCCTATTTTATTGGCAAAATCCCCATTGGCAGCGATTCGGTCAGCGCCCACTAAGACTCGATCGATTACCCCTTTTTTCATGAGGGAGGCCGCCATATTGTCGCAGATAAGGGTATAGGGGATGTTGTTTTGTTCGAGCTCCCAAGCAGTGAGTCTTCCGCCTTGCAAAAGAGGGCGTGTCTCACAAGCATACACATGGATTTTTTTCGCTTGCGCATGGGCTGTTTTTATTACGCCAAGCGCAGTCCCGATGCCGGCAGTAGCCAAACTTCCTGTATTGCAATAGGTGAGGATGCACTCGCCAGGCTGAATGAGCTCTGAGCCGGCTTGGCCTATGGCATCACAGAGAGCTGTGTCTTCTAAGAAAATTTCTTCTGCAGTTTTAAGAAGGATCTCGTGGATTTCGGAACTGTTTTTTATTACGTCCAGCATTCGATCTATGCAAAGGGCCAAATTAACCGCAGTGGGTCTCGAATTTTTAAGAAGGGTCGCTGCATTTTCTATGGTTTCTCTAGACGCTCCTTTCTCGGCAAGTTGGGCAAGAGAGAGGACTGCAGAGATCCCAATTAGAGGAGCTCCTCGAACTTTTAGAGAAGAAATAATTTCGCACATTTCTTCAGGCGTCTGAACATCGAGCCATTCTTCGACGTGAGGGAGTTTCTGCTGATTTAGAACGGTCAACTCGCCATTGTGATATCGAATGCCTAAGCTGCTTAATTGCAAGGCAGAGAGCAAAGAAGATACGAGGAGAAACAGCGATAGGAGAAATGTACGCATTAGGAACCTTGGAGTTAAGCAATAAAAACATAAAATTTACTTGGTTTGAAGAGGGAGAAGGTATCCCGACCGAAAAATAAAGTCAAACGGGATTTGAGCCATTTGCGAGATAAAAATTTTTTTGATACACTTGTTCATTTTTAAAAAAGGACGCTATGCCAAAGCTCAAGAAAAACTGTCAAAGTTGTGCTATGCCCCTCTCTAAAGATCCCCAAGGGGGAGGAAGTGAACTGGATGGGAAAAAAAGTTCTCTTTATTGCAGTTACTGCTACCACTCTGGTTCTTTTATAGAACCTGCAATTACCTGCGAACAGATGACGGAAAAAGTCAAAGTCATTTTGAATCAAATGGGTGTTCCTAAAATTTTGGGGTGGTTTTTTATGAGAAAAATTCCCAAACTGCTGAGATGGCAGCAAAATTCATATTCTAAAAAGAGTTGAGATTCATCCGCGCTTTTTGAAGAATTGCACCTCTCTTTCGTGTTTCAGAGCTGCGGCCCGGGTGGAAAAAGTCCCCAAATTCCTTCTCTTGCCAGTTTTTGGATTTTTTTTGCGAGAATAAAGCCGGAATTTTCCGGTCGAGAGCTTTCGGATCATAATGCCCCTTGGGTGATATGAGTATTTTTTTTGAGTAACAAATTTTGAGACAATTGTCAAGGAACGGTCATGAAAAGAAAATATGGGTTTTTCCTTTTTTTTCTACTCGCATTGCAGATGGGGATTGCGGGGGAAGTTTCTTGTGCTCAAGAGATTGTGAGCTGTATTGAGCGCAATTTTTCAAATTCTGGGGTGTTGTCGAGTTCACCAAATGGATTTTTTTACGTAAAGGTAGATGACGGCTATGTGCATCAACTCAATGAGTTTGTACATGATATGGACTTTGAAAAGCCGCCTTATTTCGGCGAGCTCTATGATTCGGGCGCACATATATCAGTGATTTATCCGAATGAAATAAACGGTTCTATTCCTGAAATCACAGAGCTCGGCGAGTCGATCCTGTTTCAAGTAACTGGGTGCGAGATATTCCAGACTCCTGACTGGGAAGGAATTGAGCAGGTATATGTTGTTTTAGTAGATTCTCCTGCTCTCGATCAATTGCGAAAGAAATATGGGTTTTTTGAAGAACCTAATTTTCATATTACAATAGGGGTTAAGCGCACGTTAAAATCAGCAGCTTGAGATTAAATGAAAAAAGGATTTTTAGTCGTATTGCTGGCAGCTCTTTTTGCATTGACCTTACCAGTTGTATATAAGTCTTTCCCAATTGTTCGCGCAAAGGAATCGTTCAGGGCAGGTTTTCCAAGGGACTCTTTCCTTAAAAAATTAAATCAGCCCGCTCCAATGTGGATGAGGGAGCAAATTGCCTCCGATTTTGAAGAGAGGAAATTTGACGCTCTCGCACTGGAAAAAACATATTGGCATCTCTGTCAGAAAACAAACAGCTGCTACCATTATCGAATTTTAGATAATAAGCTATATAAGTTTGTTGCAGCTGGCGCTCACTTTTCCCCTACAGATTCTTCTTTTGAAAAAGCATTTAAGACGCTCCTGATTTATGCGCAAGTTCCCGATGTCGATTTCATTCTCTGTTCGATGGACGGCGTGCCAGAGCCTTACATGCCTCCCGGATTTTTCTTAACAGAAAATGTGCGCGATCAAGCAACGATTCTCGCTCAAGCAAAGCTCAAAAACCCATTTGCGAAATATATCGCCCTCATTCCCGATCAGTTTTCTTTAAATGCGGAGTGGGGCCGCATCGCTCAAGAAATTTTGGAATTAAACAATCAAATCGAGTGGATCCAAAAAAAAGAGATAGCTATCTGGAGAGGGGGATTAACGGATACGGGTCTTCCCAATGGAGAGCTTGTTTCCAACCTCGCATCTTGTCCCCGATTTAATCTATCTAAAAAATCATTGATATCGCCCTCGTCCATCAATGCGGGACTCAATTGGGCAGCTCAGGAAATGGAATGCATTCTTCAAAAAGAAGGGGTAATGAAAGGGGGAATTTCTAGAAGAGAGCATCTTTTATGCAAATATCTTCCTGTATTAGACGGCCACATGTGTACTTATCCCGGGTATCAATGGCGCCTTCTTTCAAATTCTCTTTGTTTTAAGCAGGAATCGGATCAAATTCAATGGTTTTACTCGGCACTCAAACCCTATGTGCATTATGTACCGATCCAAAATGACACAAATGATTTATTGGGGAAGATTGAGTGGGCAAAATCACATGATGAACAGGTTGTGGAAATCTCAAAACGCGCTCAAGAATTTGCTTTAAAAAATCTATTGCTCGAAGATAATTATTTATATCTTTATCTTGTATTGCAAAAACAGGCATCTCTTGAAGAAATTGACTTCGCGCGCCTTAAAAAAGAGACGAAAGAAGACCCTCAATGGAAATGTATTCAGTATCGGAAGCGTCTAGATTTAATGAAATCTTTTCATCGTATTTGGAACAAAATTCCTAAGAGACTGACCACAAATTAAAAATTTAGAAGGAAAAATGTCTAAAGTTCTTTTAGGCCTTTGCTTTATTTTATTTTTGACTCTTTTTGCAGAGGCTGCCCAAAATAAATTCGATTGGAGTGCTGTTTTAGTGCCGCCGTCTGGAATCGATCCGACTCGTGGAAATCAGATCCTCCATTTTGGATCGAAAAACAAGCCTTATTGGGAAAATGAAGAAGCTCGCATTTTCGTCGAAAAATATTTGCAAGAAGCGGTCCCTTTGAGGTCAGATGCCGAAGTTCTGAAATTTGGCTCCGATCGAGCGCATTTAGTGGGAATGTTTCTAGAACTCGGCGTTTGTACAGGAAGGACTATCAATTTTATCGCAGCGCTCACGCGGCGGGTTTAGATGCGGCACTTGTGACAAAGACGGGCGTGATGTCAAACCTGATCAAAAATTTGGGGATTTTCTCTGTGCTTCAGCAGATCCCCTTGAGCGACCAGCCAGATTTCGTGATGGATCGTTTGAGTTTGACTCCCATTGATTTGTAAATTCTCTCGAATTCCAGAAATTTATTTCTAAAATCAGTCGATGTGGGCGAATTTTAAACCAAAGATGCCAATGATGATGAGAAGAACAGAGATGATCCTTATCCAATCATAGGAGTCTCCAAAAAATAGGATCCCGCAGATGACTGTTCCCGCAGCACCAATCCCTGCCCATACGGCATAAGCGGTTCCAATGGAAATTGTTTTCATGGCTTGTGATACGAAGAAAAAACTCAAGGCGATAAAAATCCCTGTGATCAGGCTGGGGATGAGGCGGGAAAATCCTTCAGAATACTTCAAAGCGATGGTAAAGCAGATTTCAAATACCCCGGCCATAATTAAATAAATCCAAGCTGTTGACATAGCGACCGGGTTCTATCCTTTTTTTTCTGACAAAAGATGTCTTAAGACATAGTGGAGTATACCACCATGTTCATAATATTCCACCTCCATCGGAGTGTCGATGCAGGTTGTGAGTTTTGCCCGTTTTTTGGAAGAACCTTGTTGGATTTCAAGAATCACTTCCTGCCGGGGCGTTAGTTTTTTATCCAGGCCGATCAGAGAAAAGAGCTCATCTCCTTTAATGCCAAGGGTTTTCCATCCTTCTCCTTCTTGAAAGGCAAGGGGCAGAACTCCCATGCCGATTAAATTGCTCCGGTGGATTCTTTCAAAGCTTTCGGCAACTACGGCTCGCACTCCGAGAAGAGCGGTCCCTTTTGCCGCCCAATCGCGCGAGCTTCCCATTCCGTAATCTTTGCCAGCAAAAAGGATGAGAGGAACTTTGAGCGCTTCATATTTTTGCGCGGCATCAAAGATGGTCATTAAAGCTCCATCCGGCATAAAACGGGTGAAGCCGCCCTCTTTGCCCCCGGCCATATGATTCAATATCCTCACATTTGCAAAGGTTCCCCGCATCATGATTTCATGATTGCCGCGTCTGCTGCCATAACTGTTAAAATCCTCCTCTTTAATGCCAAGCGAAAGAAGATATTGGCCTGCAGGAGAGCTTACGCTAAAGGCGCCTGCCGGCGAAATATGGTCGGTTGTGACGGAATCTCCGAAGAGCGCAAGTGCGCGCATGGCGGAAAAATTTTTGCGTTTCGGAAGATCTACTGTAAAGTCATCAAAAAAGGGAGGCTTTCGAATGTAGGTGCTATTTGGATCCCAGGCATATTGGGCCCCTTTTGCAATGGAAATGCTTTCCCAAACAGGATTATCGCTTAAGATATTCGCATAGCGCTTTTGAAACATTTCAGGGTGGATTCCAAGGGCTGCCGCTTTGTGGATTTCTTTTGAGGAGGGCCAAATTTCTTTGAGGTAGACGGGTTTGCCGTGTAAGTCCACTCCAAGCGGCTCTTTTGTTAAATCGATATCGACTCTCCCTGCAATGGCAAAGGCGACTACAAGGGGAGGGGACATGAGAAAATTGGCTTTGACTGAGCTATGGATCCGGGCCTCAAAATTTCGATTTCCGCTCAAAACGCTTGCGGCGATGAGATCGTGCTTTTTGATCGCATCTTCAATCGTTGCATCCAGAGGTCCGCTATTGCCAATACATGTAGTGCATCCGTAGGCAACCAGTTGAAATCCAAGTGCGTCCAAATATTTTTGAAGGCCTGTTTTTTCGAGGTAATCGGTGACTACTCTTGAGCCTGGGGCCAAACTTGTTTTGACAAGCGGGTTGATCTTCAATCCCTTTTCTACCGCTTTTTTTGCAAGGAGTCCAGCTCCGAGCATCACATAAGGATTGCTTGTATTGGTGCAGCTTGTGATTGCGGCAATGACAATGGATCCATTTGTGAGTTTGCCGTGGCAGGGAGCCTCTTCAATAGACCCCGCAAGCGGCGTTGTAAAGGGGCGGTTTGTGAGCATTTCTTGTTCGCTCCAACCGGCTTTCGGTCCTCCGGGAGCAGTGGTTCCTCCAGAGTCATGGGGGGTATCTGCACTACAAGCTTGGAGAAATATGGTTTTTGTCTGCTCGGAGAGAGGTTTTTCATAGCCCCCCTTTGCAATAGGGGCGCCTAGCAATTCGAGGAATGTTTGTTTCAGCGCTCCGAGCTCAATTCGATCTTGCGGTCGTTTGGGGCCGGCAAGGCATGGCTTCAATGAGCTTAAATTCAAAGAGAGGACTTTGGTGTAATCAATCTCTCCTTTTTTAGGGATCCCGAACAGTTTTTGCGCTTTTAAATACTTTTCTGTCCGGATCACATCTTTTTCATCTCTTCCCGTCATGCGAAGGTAATCGAGCGTTTTTTCATCGACGGGAAAAAATCCCATGGTCGCCCCATATTCAGGTGCCATATTTCCTATGGTTGCTCGATCTGCAACAGTCAGACTCGCTGTTCCCTCACCGAAAAATTCGACGAATTTTCCAACGACTTTCTCGCTGCGAAGCATCTCTGTGATACGGAGAGTCAAATCGGTGGCAGTAACGCCCTCCGGCATCTCTCCTTCTAAATGGACGCCGATGACTTCTGGGGTTTGAATTGAGACGGGTTGGCCGAGCATCGCAGCCTCGGCTTCAATGCCGCCGACGCCCCATCCCACAACGCCTAAGCCATTGATCATCGTGGTATGAGAATCTGTGCCAACCAAAGTATCGAAATAGAGAAGCGTTCCCTCTTTTTTCTTTTTTCCCGTGACCACCGTTGCAATGTGCTCCAGATTGACCTGATGGACGATGCCGATGCCGGGAGGGACGACTTTAAATGTTTCGAATGTCTCCTGGCCCCACTTGAGAAATTCGTACCTTTCTCGGTTCCTTTCGAATTCAATCTCTAAATTGAATAGAAACGCATCTGAGGTACCCGCGCGATCGACCTGCACAGAGTGATCGATGACAAGATCGACAGGAACGTTCGGTTCGATCAGTTCCGGATTTGATTTTCTTGAGGCGACCGCATCGCGCATCGCAGCCAAATCGACCAACAAGGGAACTCCGGTGAAATCTTGCAAAATCACTCTGGAGACGCAAAAAGGAACATCGCCGGGAAAAGGTTTTTGAGGATCCCAATTTGCCAGCCTGCGGATGTCTTCTTCTCTCACTTTTTTCCCATCGCAATTGCGTAAAAGAGATTCGAGCATAATGCGGATGCAAACGGGCAATCGTGAAACCCGCCCAATTTTTGCCTCTTCAAGCGCCGGCAGCGAATAGTAATAATACGTTTTCTGAGACGTAAGCGATTGGAGCGTTTTAAATGGGTTAGGAAAAGAGGGCATGGTTATTCCTTCAAAAGGCGTAAGGCCTAAAGGATCGCGGTATAACACAATTGCATTTTATACGGTAGTGATAAACCTGTAAGGCT
>JAZKAZ010000020.1:0-2777 GCA_040388845.1 Chlamydiota bacterium
CGCAATTGCGCCGCCGAGCGACCAGCCATACCACTGAATGAGGGGGGCGGGAACTTTCAGGTGGTCGTGGACGAATTGAAAGGCTGTTTCGCCATCGATTTTCAGCTCTCTTGTCGAATCAGCATCTCCCTTTGAAAGGCCGACTCCGCGGTAGTCAAAAACAACAAAGTTGCAGATGGAGTTGCGCCGGATGGATTCTTCAATGAGCCAAAGATAGACACCCTGTTGCGTAAAGGAGGCGTTTGATTGAAAGAAGATCAGAGTGGGCGTATTCGCACTGCTCAAGTGGTGTTTAAAGTGTATTGCATTTAATTTCACCCCATCCGGAGTGATGATCTGATGTTTTTGGGGCTCAAAGTGCTCTCGAATTTCCCGATTGTAGTCGCGAATCGGGCCGAAAAAATGAGAATTGAAAGCTTGGATCGTATGCTGGATGATTTGATTTGAATAAAACCAGGCAGAGGGAAGTGTCGCTTTTTTAGAAATCACTCCAATGATGCAGCAGACGATGCGGGCAACCCCGATGGGAAAAATGATCACCGAAAAGATATTCCAGGCCACGTTCATCACTTTTTGGGCAAGAGTGGGCTCCATTTCCTTTAAATGCTCATTCGACGCGTTCCACTCGGCAGTGAAGGGAGAAGAAATGCTTTCAATCGACATAGAGATCCTAAATTGGCAAAGGCGCTGGGAAAAATTGCTGGCGGATCTGTCCAGGATTGTTATTGGCCCTTAGTTGAGTCAGGACAAGAGGCGCTCGATTCTGTTCATTGAAAACAAAATAATTGTCATCCTGGCGAAATTCCCGAGCCGCGAGACGCCCTTCTAAAGACTTAGCTTGGCAGGTGCCGAGATCCGAGAGCTTAAGTTGAAGCGTGGGCTGGGAAATGATCTGGAGCATGAGCGCTGCATTGAGAGCGTAGGGGATCATCTCCCTTTCGAGGATTTGCCAGCCGATCCGTTCGGCTGCGAGTCGGACCTCTTCATGTGCAATGGCCGTATTTAAATTTTCTTTTACTGCAGCATCGAGCGCTACTCTTTTTGCATTGAGGTAGTTAAAACGGGCGATGAGGGGAAGGAACGCGCGGAGCGGCTCTTGAGGATTTAAGATTTGAAGAGCGTCCATGGGAAGATTTTGGCGAGGCAATCCGTGTGTATTAAAAAAAAGTTCAATTTCCGCTGTCTTCCAGTCGGCAATTTTCTTGAGTTCCTCTGCAACGCCTTTTTCGGTCGCTGCCAACTGCGAATATTCATTGGATCTCTGGGTCAATCGGGACGCGCCGATGGCGAGAAATGGAGTTAAAATGGCCAATCCGACAAGAACGATGGGGAGGGCGCCTGTGACTGTTCCGAGGCCAAATGACACGGCCAAAATCGCTGCCGTGATTGCGAGAATCGCAACGAATGTAATTTTTGCTAACACGTTATACGCAAGCGCTTTATGTCTTAATTTTGAGGCGTTTTTTTCAGGGATTTCAGTGAAGTAATGATTGAGCTGGATGCCTGCACCCGCTCCTACAGAAGGTAAATTCGCCATGAGTGATAACTCCTTATCTGTTTTGCCCAAGGTTATATGCGATGGGGATTAAGATTTCATCAAAAAAATGAAAAATCGAAATAGAAAATATTTTCGTTGAAAGATCTGTAGATTGTCAGCTGGAAATGATTTTATTTATAGTGTTTATTGATGCAGTATAAAATAAATTAATAATTAAAAAATTTGTTTTTATTATGATTTATTTGTGTAAGTATTTTATTTTTAAGTAATTATGATTTTATTGGGTGTTCGAAGTGCGAGCGCAAACAAAATGCGTTTCGTGAGGAAGTGAACAATCCTGATGGCTCTTCTAAACGGAGACTAAAAATTTAAGTGCCTCTCGCTTCATACGCAGATGGATCTGCGCAAGCCCATTCGAGCGGCTTGGCGAAAGGCTCCCTATGATTCCCAGGTCTGTGAGAAAGGTGGGTGGGCATTTGAGGATCGCCTCAGGCGTCTCGCCGCTGTAGGCTGCGATGAGCACCGCGGCAAGTCCTGCCGAAATCAGCGCGTCGGACGATGCTTCAAAAAAAACTTGGCCTCCTCTCAGCTTCGCATTCAAATAAAGAATACTTTGGCAGCCAGCTACGATATTTTCAGGTATTTTTTGATCCTGCGCCATGGGAGGAAGTCTTCGTCCCATCTCCATGATTGCGTTGTATCTCCCCTCCGGTGTAGAATGGGCAAGGATATTTTTTTTTATTTCAAAAATCTTTTTTTGATGCGAATCCGTCATAGTAGGACCCATTTTACCTCGCAGAGGATTAAAAAATAAGGGGAAAATCATTGACATTAATCTCTGCAATGTCGTTTCATTAGAAGCATTTCCGAGCCAAAAACCCTATGTCAAAAGAAGAAACAATCAAGATGGACGGCAAAGTTGAAGAACTTCTGCCGAATATGAATTTCAGTGTGGTACTTGAGAATGGGCTAAGAGTGATCGCTCACTTAAGTGGCAAGATGCGAATGCGGAATATCCGCGTTTATGCAGGCGATGTGGTGACAGTAGAGATGTCCCCGTATGATTTGACCAAGGCGAGAATTGTATATCGCCTAAAATAGATGGAAGTAGTGGCTCGAAAAGGATTGATTTTATTAGCCCAAGTGCCTTAAGCTTTCATGCTTTTGAATGATTTTCATTGGAACCGGTGGTTTGGGCGTAATGCCCAGGTCTCGGTTAAAGACGCCCAGGTAGCTCAGTGGTAGAGCACTTGCATGGTAAGCAAGCGGTCGTAGGTTC
>JAZKAZ010000021.1:0-11799 GCA_040388845.1 Chlamydiota bacterium
ATCTTCATCTCGCTGCCTAACATCATGATGATTCCATTTACCGATAACTTCTTTGAAATTTCCGAGAGATTCGAGATCATACTCTGATGATACAATATCTACAAACATAGACACCTCACTTAGATTGGTTTGAAGAGAGGTCAAGGCTTATGCCAGAAGTCAAGAAATTAGTTCAAATACTTTTCAGTTTCAGCCGCTCTTTTATGATGGACGAAAGGCCATCATAAAAGAGCGGAATTCGCCGAGCGCAGCGAAGAGCGAGGGGAATGTATAAAGATGACCTGATAGAAAAATTGATATGACGATACGGATGAGATACTGAGATAAAAGTGGCGGAAGAGGTAGGATTCGAACCCACGGACCCCGTAAGGGGCCTCCTGTTTTCAAGACAGGTGCAATCGGCCACTCTGCCACTCTTCCGCATAGATAAGATGCCTAAATCGTAAAGGCTCTTGGACTAAACCTCAAGGGAATTGTTCCAGAAAACGAAGATCGTTCTCTGTAAAATACCGAATATCTCGAATATCTCCCAGAAGCATTGTGAGCCGCTCAATTCCCATTCCCCACGCGTATCCAGAATAAATTTCTGGGTCGATGTTCCCTTTTTTTAAGACTTCAGGATGAACCATTCCTGCGCCGAGAATCTCGAGCCAACCAGTATGTTTGCAAATGCGACATCCAGATCCCTTACAGGAAATACAGCGAACATCTACCTCAAGCCCTGGCTCGACAAAGGGGAAGTAGCTCGGCCGGTAGCGCGTTTCCACTTTTTCTCCGAGCAGTTTCGAGAGGAACTCATCCATGGTTGCAAAGAGATCGGCAAACGTCACATTTTTATCGATGTAGAACCCTTCTACTTGGTGAAAAAAAACGTGGGATCTAGCTGAAATATCTTCGTTGCGGAAACATCTGCCCGGCGCGATGACTCGGATCGGCGGTGCAAAATTTTCCATCGCATGGACTTGGACGTTGCTCGTATGGGTGCGGAGAAGAAGGCTCTCTCCAAAAGTGGGAGCCACATAAAACGTATCCTGCATATCTCTTGCTGGATGGCCCTCGGCAAAATTGAGCCCTTCGAAGTTATAATAATCGGAATCTACGTCTGGCCCCAGCTGAACTGAAAATCCCATCCCGATCAGGATATCTACAACCCGGTTTAAGACTTGCGTGATCGGATGCGCCCTTCCTTGGAAATGGCGCCGTCCAGGCAAAGTGACATCGAGCCATTCAGCTTTCAGACGCTCGCTCAACTCGCCTGCCTCCAGGCGGGCTAAACTGTTGTCGAAATGGGAAACGAGCTCTTCTTTGAGGTCATTGATCAATTTACCGAAATGGGGACGCTCTTCCGCAGAGCAATGCTTCAACTCAAGCATGAGCGCTTGGATTGGACCCTTTTTGCCAAGAAACTTGACTTTGAGCAAATCGAGGTCTTTGGAATTAGAGGCCTCCTTCAGCTCACGCAAAAAATGGGAGCGAAGCTCGCCGATCTGGTCAGGAAGTGAGGCCATGAAATTCTTAGGAGTATGCGAGTTTTAGAAAATCTTCTTCAACTCGCGTAAGGTTTTTTAAGCAACAAGCCCTTTTTTCGCAGAACCGGCAATCGCAGTAAATGTACCTGGATCGCGGATCGCTAAATGAGCCAGCATCTTTCGGTTGATCTCGCAGCCGATTCGATCCAAACCATTGATCAATCTGCTATAAGAAAGACCATTGATTTTCGCTGCAACGCCAATTCGCATAATCCAAAGGCTTCGAAAATCTCTTTTGCGCAATTTTCTATGCTTGTAATTGAAGGCCAGCGCGGACATCAATGCATCTTTGCTGAGCTTCAGGTGATTCTTTCGATCCCCATAAAAGCCTTTGCATCGCTTGAGGAGCTTTTTGGTCCTTCTACGAGCTGCGACAGCATTTGTGACTCTAACCATTTTAAGCTCCTATCATCATTTTGTACATTTTCAATTGCCCAGCATCTACGAGACGCGATTTTCCCAAACTGCGCTTTCGCTTCGAGCTTTTTTTATTTAATAAGTGGCGACGTCCTGGACGGGCGCGTTTCAGCTTGCCAGTACCAGTCACCTTAAATCGGGCTTTCATTGCCTTACGGGTTTTCATTTTAGGCACGGTGTGTATCTCCAATTTTTTTATTCCCCTGATCAGCAGGGGGGGTTGTTGCTTTCGGCCGCTGTTTAGCGCCGGGAGCTAATATTGTGGTCATTGTGCGGCCCAATAATTTCGGGGTCGCCTCAACAATTGCGATGTCAGAAAGTTCCTCGCAAAACTGCTGAACTACTTTTTGTCCGAGATCGATATGAAGCATCTCGCGCCCGCGGAACATAATGCTGATGCGGACTTTATCGCCTTTCTGAATAAAATTTCGGGCGTGTTTCACTTTCGTCTGGAAATCATGGATATCAATATTTGGCTTCAGCTTGATTTCTTTGACCTTAATGACGACTTGCGCCTTTTTACTCTCTTTCTCTTTCTTCGCTTGATGGTATCTCAACTTTCCGTAGTCGATAATTTTCGCAACCGGAGGTTTCGCTGTCGGGGCAATTTCAACCAAGTCAAGGCCCATCTCCTCGGCTTTCGCCAAAGCATCCCGAAAGGACATAATTCCCAGCTGGGTTCCATCTTCGGTGATGACTCTCAGCTTATCTGCTCGAATTTCTCTATTGATTCTCAAAGTTGTACCATCTGATCAAGTCGCCTCATTAATTGCTCGCAGTTCATCTCTACGAGGTACCTTTCTACCAGAAGAGCTGAAATCTTTTCAACCGAAGCCGTCAAAAAAAAGCCAGCTAAGGGAGAATTTTTTGCTAAACCAGAGGCTGCTCTCGTATCTATCTGGCTTAAACTCAAAGCCGGCCACTTCCGGCCGAGACCATCTTCAATGAGAAAATCGACTTGCCAAGTTTGTCCTTCGCGAGCCTCAAATTCCCCTACCAAACTTAAAGCTTCAAAAGCATTTAGGATGGTTTGAATCGGTTTTTCACTGTGCTTACGGCCAGAGACCTTTACACAGGATTTAAAGCCCAAAATAATAAGTGTTTTCCCAATCGATTGCAAGGAGGAATTCAACTCCGCTTCGAATTGATCTACTAAAAAGAAAGAACTAATTTGGATTTGCGTCTCGGCAGATGCCTCAAAAAGAGCCGATTCGAGATCTGGAGCGTCATTGGTTATCACTTTTAGCTCCCCTAGCCGGATGGGAAATTTTCCAAGCTTTTTAGCCAGTGAGGAATGGGTGGGTACGCCTGATACTTCAAGGACTTCATGGAAAAGATTTTTTTTCAAAAGAGCCATGATCTTTTCGCGAAGCGCCAAACCGCGGGGCAGCCAAACAATCCCCTCTTCGAGCTCGGTCCATAACTGAAATTTCTCGCCCAATGCCACATGATTTTGGGTAGAGTAAGTCTCTATTTTTTTTAAAAATATTTTTAATTCCTGCTTAGAAGAAGCCGCAGATCCCCAGATGCGGATCCCCTTTCCTTCTAGAGGTTCTATCATTCGCAGTTTAAAAGCGGCAAGCTCTGCCGTATTCTGCAAATGTGGCCCCTGACTCAAATCATAGAAAGAACCGATTTGGATCAGCTCTACCAACCCAGACCCTTCCAATTCTTGAGCTCTGGCATGATGGCCTTGCGCCTTCAGCAATTCGCGCGCGCTAAAAGGAACCATTTCAAGAGTTCGAATCTGCCGTTTTTCTCGGACGATCTGCCGCATTTTTTCTTCAATGAGAGCCATTGTATCGGGATTGATCGGATGGGGAAAAAAAAGATCATAGGAAAAACCGACTGCAGTCCCCTCTCCTCCCCAAAGTTTTACATCGGGAAAAAGCTCAAAAACAGCAGCAGCAGTAATTTCAGCCGCGGTGCGGCTCAAGGAAGACAAGTTTCAAACTTCATTTAATTTAAAAGAGATGGGGTGTAGCTGACTCGAACAGCCGACCTCCACGATGTCAACGTGGCGCTCTAACCAACTGAGCTAACACCCCATATCAAATTTTAAGAACCAAAATCATAGGGTATTTTCAATTACAGATCAATAGAGAACGTTGCAATCGACTTCTGTTTTTTGTGAGATTTTTTTTTCAATTCACCGCCCTTGGTTCTCGATTCCCCCTTCTACTGCCATTAGGACGCCTCCTATTCCTGCAACCGCAAGAAGAGTCGTTCCGACTCCTATTCCTGTTTCGGTTTTCATTCCTACTGCCTGGGCTGCAAGTCCTGTCATTGCGAGAGATCCGACTAGCAATACTCCAACTGTCGTGGCAATCGCTATAGCCTTGACGTTCTTTGCGGCCGCAATCACCCCTTCTCTGCCAGGTAATTTTAAAATAATTCTTTTAATAAACCGATTCAATTTTTCTGTATGAGGCACCATTGAATCCCCATAGATAGCGATTTTGCAAGTATGGCACTCCCATTTTTCACAAAGCCAGCCCTCCCAACATTCTTTATGGGAAAGATGTTGATCCATCATTTCTCGAGCTGTCTGTAGTATTTTTCCTGTCTTCGGATCTGTTCTCTCGGAAATCACTACTACATGCCCGTAAACGGGCTCGCCATTATTCAATGGGTAAGCACAAACAGCGCACACCTCTGAAGGAGGCTCGGAAACAGGGGATAAATTCGAACCAAAAAAAGAAAACATTTCTTAAACCTCAATTACAAGTAATTTATTAATATATCAATATATTATAGCAAACAAAAACAAAAAATAGAATAAATATATCTTTAAAGAAATTATTATATTGTTTTTATTGAAATATATGGTAAAGCTCTGATTATTAAGAAATACGGTAATGGCAGCCCAGCGAATGCTTGTTGCGGCAAGCGCCTTGAGTGATCAAAATCGCAGTGAGTATCCCGCTGCGAAGTCCAATCAAATCACATGTGAGTTCTGCCCTTTCATAAAAAGAATCAATTTCCCATTGAAGCTGTTTGAGCATTTTTATGGCCCGGCGCAATCGATTTTGATCCCGCACCAAACCCACATAATTCCACATGGTCTGTTTGATGGTCATCCAATCCTGGCGAATCAAGGCGCAATCGACTTTTTCATGGCTCATCTGCCACTCTTCTACGGGAGGAAAATAATCGAGGCGATCCTTCCAATTCTCAAGGATATCCGAGGCTGCAGTATGGGCCCAGACAAGTCCTTCTAAAAGAGAGGTGGAAGCAAGCCGGTTAGCTCCATGAAGTCCCGTGCAGGAGACCTCTCCGATGGCTCTGAGCCTTTGGATTGAGCTTTGACCTGTGAGATCCACTGCCACCCCTCCGCAGCTATAATGGGCGGCAGGTACGATTGGAACCGACTCTGACGAGAGATCAAATCCCTTTTCCCTACAATATCTAGTGATTGTGGGAAATCGATCTTCCAGCCATTTTTTATCCCGGCCCGTCATATCGAGAAAAAGGTGATCTGCCGACGCTTGAACCATCTCGCTGAAGATTGCGCGCGAGACGACATCGCGAGGAGCCAAATCCCCCTTCTCATGGTATTTATGCATAAACGGCTGCATCCTAGCGTCTAGAAGGCGCCCCCCTTCTCCCCGAAGCGCCTCGCTGAGCAAAAACCTCCGCTCTCCTGGAATGTAGAGAGTCGTTGGATGGAACTGAACATATTCCATATTCATGATTCGGGCGCCTGCTCGATATGCCATCGCAATTCCATCTCCCCTGGCCTCCAAAGGGTTGGTCGTATGCAAAAATACTTCCCCTAAACCTCCCGTCGCAAGCACGGTCTCTTTTGCAAAAATTAGCTCGACCTCCGAGCTCTGCGGATTGAAAACATAGGCACCCACAACTGTCGAGGGAAGATAAATATCGGTGATTTTTTTGGAATGGTGGGACAAGGTGATGAGATCGATTGCGGTAGCCCCCTTGCGGAGCTCAATGGAACTCATTTTTTTCATTCGAGCATGAAGAGCATCCATGATTGCCCTTCCCGTTTGATCTTTATGGTGGAGAATGCGCGCAGTCGAATGCGCAGCTTCTTCGGCAAGCGACAAGCCCCCCTGTGCTCCCCGATCGAAAGGAACCTCGGCCTCCTCTACTAGGATTTTCTGCACAAGTTTTGGACCGAGACGCACCAGTTGCTCAACCGCTTCTAAGTTGCAAAAACCGGCTCCTGCGTCGCAAATATCTTGGGCTAAAAGTTGCTGGGAGTCGCCCTTCCCCGAGTAGACAATCCCTCCTTGCGCCCAGGAAGAATTCGACTGAGTAAGCGTCTCATCGGCAGACAAAATGACGATATCAAGTCCTTTTTTCGATAGCTCGAGAGCAAGAGACGCCCCAGCAATGCCACACCCAATAATTAAAACATCGCATTTTCTCACGAGATGAAAACTCCAAAAGGGGCTATTATAATTGGATGAATGGAATTTTTTCACCTCATTTGCAGTTAGCAAAACAGTATTGGCAAGCCCATCTAAAACCTGGGAATATTGCAATCGATGCTACTTGCGGAAACGGCCACGATACTCTTTTTTTAAGCCAACTCCTTCTGCAAGACTCTCGAAGTCTCGTTATAGGATTGGACATCCAAAGAGCTGCGCTGCAAAATACAGAAACTCTTCTGGGAAAAACTCTAAGCCCCGATCAAATCAAACAAGTTTCGCTCTTTCTTCTTTCCCATGCGGAAATTGAAACAGTTCCCTTGACGTCTTCCCCTGATTTAATTGTCTATAATTTAGGCTATTTGCCAAAAGGGGACAAATCAATCACTACAGTTGCGGAAACCACTTTGATCAGCATCCAAAAGAGCCTCACCCTTTTATCTAACGAAGGGGCGCTTTCCATAACGTGCTACCCAGGACATGTGGAGGGAGAAAAAGAGGAGAGGGAACTGCTCCGATTTGTTGAGACGCTATCCTCGCATGAATGGCTCGTCTGCTATCACAAATGGCCGAATCGGCCTCGGTCGCCGACTCTACTTTGGATCCAAAAAGTTAATGGTTCTTAGAGATTATGTAATTCATTTAAATAACTCTGAATGCGTGCCGAGCCGAGCAAACACAATTTTTTGTTTTTCTTTTTCTATTTTGTAAATGAGAACCCAGTCATTCTCTACATGGCAATCTCGAAATCCCTTCCATTCGCCCTTTAGGGGATGATCGCAGAATTTCGCCTCCAACGGCTGTTCTTTGATCAGCTTCTCCATAACTTCAACAAGGCGCGAGAAATTCTTCCCTTGCTTAATAGATTTTCTTTTATCCCTCTCGAACTGCGTTGTAGTGCTGGGGGTAAAGCATTATTTCGCCAGGGATTTGAAAAAGGCTTCAATCGATTCATACTCGATAAGGCCTTCTCCCTTTTCCACTTCACCCAAAGCCTTGGCTGTTTCAGCATTTGGCGTATGCGATCTCTTGCATCTTTTAAAGCGCATCCTGACGGATTCCAGGACAAATTCATTAAGAGTTTTGTCTTCGCTGGCAGCTAGCGTTTTCATCTGCCTTCGCTCTAATGGAGTACATTCAATTGCTAACCGAACCTTTTTGGCGCGAGAGACTGTTCTTTTTTTTGCTCTGGACGCATTTCTTTTTTTACTTAACGTCATAAACCACTCATTTGTTCATATAACAACTATATGACAAATGTACATTTATTACAAATATCCGAATTGGCAGCATCGAGTCCTAAAGCTTTTCGCACATCCCCCATGATATAAAAACTGCCGCAAACCACCCCCTCTGTAATCTCTGAGATTTCTGCGGATTTTCCTTCAGGGAAATAATCCATTAAAATATTAGGGGCAACGAGCCTAGGATGGAGCGTCCTGAGAAATCGGACTTCAGATGCATAAGGTCTTATGCAATCCAGACACCCCCGCCAGTCTTTCTCTTGAGAAAAGGCCAAATAAAAAGGGAATTTCTTGCCTGGAAAATGGAATTTTAGCGCTTGGCCAAGTCTTTGAAATCCGTGCGGATTATGGGCCACATCGAGAATCACATTTCCGATGATTTCAAAGCGGCAGGGAGGCCGCAGTTGAAGCCCGCTTTCAATTGCAGCGCTTCCTATTTCCATGTGAGATTGGAGTTCAATCAGAGCTGTTCGTGCGATCTCCTGATTTTCGAAATCGTAGAAAGACAATTTTGGACGAGTAGCTGTGATCGCGGAGGGAAAAAAAGAGCGCGCTTCCGGACCCACAATCAGAGGGACTCCCGATTTTTGGATGCCTCCTTTTTCTTTTGCGATTTCCTCGAGAGAATTTCCTAAAATCGACATGTGGTCGAAGTCGACAGAAGTGATTACTGTCAAAATGGGATGAATGACATTGGTCGCATCAAGTCTGCCTCCAAGTCCCACTTCAACCACTGCAAAATCAACTTTTTCCCGCGAGAAATAAACAAATGCTAAAGCGGTAATTAGATCAAAAAAAGCCACTTCAAGCCCTAACAGGGCGACTGCTCTAAAAATTTCTGGCAAAATCGACTGGACAGCCGCCTCTGAAATCATCTGCCCATCGATCCGGATTCGTTCTCGAAAAGAGGAAATATGGGGCGATGTATAAAGGGCCGTTTTATGCCCTTGCGCCTGCAGAGCCGCAGATATTTTCGTCGCGACCGATCCCTTCCCATTGGTCCCCGCCACATGAATTGAGCGAAAAGAATTGTGGGGCTTCCCTAAATGGGCATCGAGGCGCTGCATTGCATCAAACGTTTGTCCGCCCCGCCCTGGATAGGAAAATAGTTTTTGGAGCAGCTCGGAGTACTCTGCCATTAATTTAAAAGCATCCGGAAAGTGTGCTCGCCTACCCAAGAGCTGCCGAGCGGGATATGGGGTTTCAGCTCGCCGTGATAGTCGGAGCCGCCCGTTGCAATCCAATTCCGCTCTTTGGCGATTTTCAGCCAAGGCGTTTCTTGCACCTTGGAGAGTCTTGCGTAATAGCATTCTAGCCCATCGAAGGGCAAACTGAGGAGTTTTTTTAAAAAAGATCCCCCTTTTAGAAAATGGGGATGGGCCAAGATGGCTTTCCCCTGAGCTTGATGGATTTGAGCAATCGCCTCAGCTGGTGTATATTTAATTCCCGCAGCATAACAGGAAGCTCCCTCTTTGAGATATTTATCAAAGGCCTCTGAAGGAGAGGAAACATACTTTTTTTTGACCATCAGCTGCGCGATATGAGGCCTTCCAATGGTTCTTTTTTGCCTAGCAAGCGCCGCAAATTCTAATAATTCGGCCTCGGTCATCGGCATTTTTTTTTGCTCTAGCTTGCGCAAAATTGCCCGATTCCGCTCCGCTCTTCGCTGATTCATTTCGATCAAAAAATTTTTCAGAGAAAAGGATTTGAGATCATATCCGTAGCCCAATACATGCACGGGCACTTGATCTTGTTCTGCAGAAAGTTCGATCCCGGGAAGTAGGCGGATTCCCAAACTCTCCGCATCTGCAAACAGCTCCGGAGTGTAGGCATCCATCGTATCGTGATCCGTGATCGAAAGTCCTTGCAAGTCCGCTTGAACAGCAAGTCTTAGGAGTACTCTGGGATCCTCTGAGCCATCTGAGCAGTTCGAGTGGCAATGGAGGTCGGCTCGAAAATCGGATTCTTTCTCTCTATTCATTTAAAAAAATCCGAATTTCAGGTTCGAGATGAATTCCAGTCTGCGCGAAAACGCGCTCTTGAATGATGCGGATGAGCCGGACGACATCTTGCGCACACGCAGAGCCGCTATTTACGATAAAATTTGCATGGAGCTCTGACACTTTTGCACCGCCGAGAGTAAAGCCCTTTAAACCACATCGATCGATTAATGCTCCAGCGGAAAAAGAGGGCAATGGATTGCGAAACACACAGCCAGCGCTCTTTTCTTTATACGGCTGCGTCTTCAGGCGTAAATCCAGAATCTTGAGCTGATCTTTGCGCGCATTCAAATAGGGATTTAATTGAAAAACAGCAGCAAGAATGGCTCCCTTCATGGTTTGAAAAGAAGAAGTGCGGTAACTGAAGAGAATCTCCTCTTTCCGGTATTCTTTTTTGGACCCATCTTCATGAAGATACGTGACAGAGTGGAGACAATCACAGGTCTCTTTTCCATTGGCCCCCGCATTCATAAAAACCGCGCCGCCCACGGTTGCCGGGATTCCTGAGCTAAACTCGAGCCCGGAAAGGCCCTTGCGGGCAGTTTGAATGCCGAGGAGAGAAAAGCTATATCCGGACCCCACATGGACTTGGGTTTCGGAGAATTTGCAAAAATCGATTTTATTTAGAATGACCAAACCATCAAAGCCCCGGTCATCAAACAGACAATTCGACCCCTTTCCGAGGATTAAATAGGGAATACCCATCTCTTTTGCAAACCGAAAGGCCTCTTCCATTTCTTCAAAAGAAGACACCTCTCTAAAATAACGAATGGGACCGCCGATGCCAAAGGTGGAAAACTCACTGAGATAGCGGCAGGAGGGAGGTTGTTTCATTCTTTTTATAAATCCCGTCTAATACAGCATTTACGAAATCAGCGCTTTCGGGAGTCCCAAACTTACGGCAAAGCCGAATTGCCTCAGCAATCGCCACTTTCGGAGGCACTTCAGGATCAAAAAGAATTTCAAAAAGCCCCAGCCGCAAAATGGTCCGTTCGACGCGCGAAATCCTTTCAAAGGTATATTCCGTCGACTGACTTTGAATCAAGAGGTCGATCTCGGGCAACTTGAGGATAGCTGCAGCTACGCGCAAGTGAACATCGAGCATCACCCGTTTTGTGACTTTGAGCTCATTCATCATGAATGGGATCATCTCATCTTCTTCGTCCGTACTAAAATCACGGCTATAGAGCACCTGAAGGACAATCTCTCGGAATTTCTGCGGGGGCAATGACATAAGCTTTTTTGGGGTTAAGTGGAGAGACTATAGCATATTGCCCTCTTTTATAGACAGATAACCTGAAAAAGTTGAGGCCTTGACTGTTTGTAGACATCCAACATCTTAAAGCTTAAATACTTCCGTATATATCCACACTGAATTAAAATAAACATTTAAATTTATTATAATTAACATTGAAAGTTAATATATAATACATATATAATGTTTAATATATAATAAAAAAAAGGATATACAATGTCTGTAAAACTTAATTTAAATAGTAATAACTCCCAAACTGTGGGAGAAAACCCAACCTCTCGCAAACGTAAATTTTCTAGTACTCAAGAAGATGAGCAGTTAATTGATGGCGCACGAAATCTTTTCTACCTTACTCAAAAAAATGAATTAGAGGGTGCATTTAATCTTCTCTTTTTAGCATCTTCAGAAGATCAAATGAATAATAATAACAATACAAATTCAGATGTCCCACCAATTAGGATCCCTCGGAAAAAGATTTTAAACTACTTAATTTCTCATGTAGATAAAGAACAACTAGGAATCAAAGTCAAAGAGGGTAGAGGCGAACTGAACCCAGATCATTTCGCTTGTTTTGTACGAAACGAGAGCAATGAATCTACGATAAATAAAACCAGCATTACAAATATAGAAAAGGGAGAAATACCCAAACGCCAAATGACGCCTGCGGTTTTAAAAGCTATAGCTAAAACTATAAACATGCCGATCATTCGTTTTTTGACTAAATCCTCGTAATCTATCAGTTCTTTAGCCGATTGCAAAATTTCTCCTTCCTCAGGGCTTTGCAATCGCTCTCTATACATGGGCATTTGTAATCGTCGAATCGAGACAGCACAGCCCAAACCCAAATTTTCAGGTAGTTTCGGTATCCTCTGGAATCGTCGTAATTTTTTTAGTAATGAGCTTGCAAATTCTTTTCCTAATTGCTATGGTTGCCATACTGTGCGCGGATAGATCCTTAAA
>JAZKAZ010000021.1:11809-13542 GCA_040388845.1 Chlamydiota bacterium
GGTCCAGATTTGAATGATCCCGAGGAGTGCCATATTGCAGATATGGCCGACGAGTAATCGTTTAAAGATGGGCCGCTATGATGGCCTCAAAAATTTAAGAAGCTATCCGCGGGCGCTATATACTGCTTTTGGATGGGTCCGTGCTGGGTATTTTTTTAGATACAGAAACAAATGGATTGAATTCTCAAATTCACAAAATCTTGGAAATTGCCCTTAAAATTGTCGATCTTTCCACGGGTGAATTCAAAGAGGAATATCAGTCAGTGGTGGCGCAGCCGATTGAGGCTTGGGAAAAAAGCGATCAGGAAAGTCTTCGGATCAATGGGTTCACTTGGGATGAAGTATCGCGCGGAGAAACATCTCGCCTAGTTTCTCAACAAATCAAAGATTGCTTTCAGAGATGGGATGTACGCCGTAAAAAGGCTGTGTTCATCTGCCAAAACCCTTCGTTTGATCGGATTTTTTTCTCACAGTTGGTCGATCCGGATGCCCAAGAGCTCCTCGGCTGGCCTTACCATTGGCTCGATCTCGCCTCGATGTTTTGGGCGCTCACGCTGGATAAAGCCATGCATCAAAATGGCCCTCTTCCCTGGGAAACTGGCTATTCCAAAGACTTGATTGCCGCCCATTACAATTTGCCGCTCGAAGAAAAGCCCCACCGAGCGATGAATGGAGTGAGCCACCTATTGCTCTGCTATCAGGCAGTCGTCGGATTCCCTAATAAAAAATAATCAATAACTCATCTTGTCCAGCTGCACCTTGCCGCGGAAAATGCGATAGACCCAAAAACCATAGGCCAACACAAGAGGAATGCCGATTGCCACAACAATCAACAAAACTCCAAGGGTTTTCTGGCTGGAGGCTGAGTTGTAAATTGTAAGGCTGTTCATTGCTGGATCCAGAGTCGAAGGAACAATCGTTGGAAAAGTCCCAATCCCAAATAAAAGAAGAAGTGAGCTGATGCTTGCGCAAGAGGAAATAAATGCCCACCCATCATTTTTCTTTCGAACTTGGACTGGAATATTAAGGATCGCAAGGAGAGAGAGGACCGGCAAAATCAGCAAATAGGGTTTGTCTAGATGCGGTTTGATCATATGGGGCATCGATAAAAAAGTCGCAATCGTAGCGATCGCATACCAGAAAATAAAAGAGAGAATGGCTGGATTGATCCAACGGCGTACCAGCTCATGGGTCTCCCCTTCTGTTTTCATCGCCAAAAAAATCGCGCCATGCATGGCAAAAAGAGCCCCCACCATCATCGCAATGATCATCGAGTAGGGACGAAAAAAATCGGCAAATGTCCCTACATAATCTTGAGATGCGTTGAGGGGAATCCCTTCGATGATGTTGCCTAAGATGAGGCCCATGACGAGCGCCACTAAGATGCTGGAAATTGAAAAGACGACATCCCACAAAGAGCGCCAATGAGGAGACTCTCGTTTGCTTCGAAATTCAATGGCAACGGCCCGAAACATCAATCCTGCGATCAAAAACATAAGGAGCGTATAAAATCCTGAAAAGACCGTTGCATAGACATTGGGAAACCCGGCAAACATCCCCCCCATGATGACCACAATCCAAACTTCGTTTCCATCCCAAACAGGCCCGATCGCATTCAAAAATGTACGCCGATCTCTATCTGTTTTTCCAAAGAGATGAAGGGCTCCCACTCCAAGATCAAATCCATCTAAAACTGTGTAAAAGAGAACGGAAAAACCCATCACTGCGTACCA
>JAZKAZ010000021.1:13552-33787 GCA_040388845.1 Chlamydiota bacterium
GTTTTAAAAACATCTCTGTAGACTAAAGGATCTGACTTAAGGGGAATTTCTTCCGGCCCATGCTGGATTTTTGCATTGAGCAAAAAGAGAAAAAGGGCAAAAAGAAGCAAATAAATGATGATAAACATAGTGATCGATCCTCCCACCTGAGACGCAGTGATATTTGCCGACACCCCGTCACTTGTCCGAAGCAATTTATGAACAATCCAGGGCTGGCGTCCCACTTCTGCTGAAATCCAGCCGCACTGCTGCCCAATATGAGGAAGACCGACTGAAAAAATCATGGACCAAAGAAGCCACTTCTTCTTTTCTAAAGTCCTTCTTTTCCAATGCCATATCCCTAAGAGCGCAATCAAAAACATGAGACCCCACATGGCAATCATGATGTGATACGTTTGAAAAACAAAAGGAACATTCGGCCACTCATCTCGGGGAATCTGATCGAGTCCCTGGACGGGGGTTGTAAGATCGCGATGGGTGAGAAAACTCAAGGCTCCCGGAACCTTTAATGCGTGGACGGTTTCATTTTTTTTATCTACCCATCCGATGACCGAAATGGGGGTCGAGGGCTCGGTTTTATAAACGCCCTCAAATGCTGCGAGTTTTGCCGGCTGAAATTTTGCGATCAGCCTTGCGCTGGAATCGCCGGAAATCAACTGCAAAATGAGAGACGTCATTCCAAATGCCAAACCAATGCGCATCATCGATTGGGTGATTTGGCGGTGCTGTCCTTTTAGCAGGTAATAGGCGCTGATACTGATCACCAAAAAAGCGCCGGTCAGCCAACACCCTAGTACCACATGGCAGAGCCTGTCGACAGAAGAGGGGTTAAAAACCATTTTCCAAAATTCGGTGACTTGCGCCCTTGGACCTGTGGGGCTATTGACGATCGTAAATCCGGCAGGCGTCTGCATCCATGAATTGGCAACTACAATCCAGACCGCGCTGAAATGGGCTCCCAAGCAGACGCAAATTGTGGCAAAGTAATGGAGTTTTGGGCCCACTTTATCCCAGCCAAAAAGCAAAATCCCTAAAAAGCCCGCCTCCAAAAAAAAAGCAAAGACCCCTTCTGCTGCAAGCGCGGATCCAAACACATCGCCCACAAATCGGGAGTATCTGGCCCAGTTCGTGCCAAAGGCAAAAGTTTGCACCAATCCGGTAGCTACTCCCAAAGCAAATGTGAGCGCGAAAATTTTGATCCAAAAACTAGTCATCTCTTTGTATTTGATGTCTTTGGTTTTTAAATAGAGTCCCTCCATGAGAACTAGGATCAATCCAATGCCAATGCTCATGGGCGGATAGATGTAATGGAAACAGGTATTGATCGCAAACTGAATTCGGGAAAGAGTTAAGACGTCCATGAAAAAATCGGGGTTAAAATATCGACATAGTTTGGGTCAATTTTTCTTTTAAAGTCAATCTCCGTCAAATTGTCTAGACAAGTGAGGTCCACTTCAAGTAAAAATTAAAATACCTAAGGACTGCTGATCAGATGAATAGAAGACTCAAATTCGCATTTCTCTTTTTGGTTCTTTTCGGGATAGCCTCCATCGGCTTGGTGTTTTTTTACAGCGATCAGATTGCGGTCTTAAGTCCGAAAGGACTGATTGCTCAGAAGCAGTGCAATCTTCTCCTAAATGCCACCTTATTGATGCTCATTATCGTGATTCCGACCTTTGCTCTTACTTTCTTTATTTCTTGGAAATATCGAGCCAGCAATAAGTCGGCAAAACATAGCCCCGATTGGGACTATAATTTGCTTGCAGAATCTATTTGGTGGGGCGTTCCCTGTATCCTCATGCTTGTGCTTGGAGTGATCACTTGGAAAGGCTGCCATGAACTAGATCCTTTCAAACCCATTGATTCAAATAAAGCGCCCCTTCGGATACAGGTCGTAGCTCTTCAGTGGAAATGGCTCTTCATTTATCCCGATCAACAGATTGCCACCCTCAATTTTGTCCAATTTCCAGAGCAGACTCCCATTGATTTTGAAATCACGGCAGATGCCCCGATGAATTCATTTTGGATTCCTGAACTCGGCGGACAGGTTTACGCAATGGCTGGGATGAAATCAAAGCTCCATCTGATCGCAAATGATGCGAACAGCTTTAGAGGCTCTTCTGCAAATATCAGCGGCGAAGGGTTTTCTGGAATGACCTTTATTGCAAAATCCAGCTCAAAGGCTGATTTTGACCAATGGGTGGGATCAGTCAAAGAGTCGTCTAATTCCTTGAATCTGGATGAATATACGCAATTGATTCAACCGAGCGCGTACGTTCCCGCTGCCACCTATATCTTAAAAGACCCAGATCTATTTGATTCGATTGTGATGAAATACATGAGGCCCCACCATTAAAAACACATTCGCCGCAATGGACGTAAGCAATATTTTTGGAAAATTAAATTTGGAGGCTTTCAAGCACGATGCAATCGAAAGCTCCGTCGGGATTTCGATTGTTCTCGGCGCAATTGCCCTTATTGCTCTTTTAACGTACTACAAACGGTGGCATTGGCTCTGGACAGAGTGGCTCACTTCGCTGGATCATAAAAAAATTGGAGTGATGTATCTCATCGTTTCGGCTGTGATGTTATTTAAGGGTGTTGTCGATGCCGCTATGATGCGCGCCCAACAGGTTCTCTCAGTCGGCGATTCGTATGGCTATCTGTCATCCACCCATTTCCAGCAGCTTTTTACAGCCCACGGCTCAACGATGATTTTTTTCGTGGCAATGGGTGCGATTGCCGGCCTCATCAACATCCTAATCCCCTTGCAGATCGGCGCGCGGGACGTCGCTTTCCCCTTCTTAAATTCCCTCAGTTTTTGGTTATTTGCCGTAGGTGTTGCTCTTCTGATGACCTCTTTGATGATTGGTCATTTTTCAGCGACCGGGTGGGTGGCCTATCCTCCCCTTTCGGGCATCAAATATAGCCCAGGCGTGGGCGTCGATTACTGGATCTGGAGCGTGCAGATTGCGGGAGTCGGAACGCTCCTTACTGGAATTAACTTTCTAGTGACAATTTTTAAGATGCGCTGTCCCGGTATGACTTTGATGAAAATGCCCCTCTTTGTTTGGTCAGTTTTAAATACGTTGGTGCTCATTGTTTTTGCATTCCCTATTTTAACTGCTACCCTTGGAATGCTTTCATTGGATCGCCTTCTTGGAATGCACTTTTTCACCTCCGATTTCGGGGGCAACCCAATGATGTACGTCAATCTGATTTGGGCGTGGGGCCATCCGGAAGTATATATTCTTGTTTTACCTGCTTTTGGAATTTTTTCTGAAGTGGTTGCGACCTTTTCGGAAAAACGGTTGTTCGGCTATGTCTCAATGGTCTGGGCTCTCGTTGCCATCACTTTTCTCTCCTTCATTGTCTGGCTGCATCATTTTTTTACCATGGGCGCAGGGCCCAATGTGAATGCTTTCTTTGGCTTTATGACCATGATCATCGCCATTCCAACCGGGGTGAAAATTTTTAATTGGCTCTTTACCATGTACCGGGGAAGAATTCATTTTACGACTCCTATGCTTTGGTTTTTAGGTTTTGTCGTTATTTTCACAATCGGCGGCGTAGATGGGGTTTTAATGTCGGTGGCGCCTATAGACTTTCAGGTGCACAACAGTTTGTTTTTGATCGCCCATTTTCACTCGATGGTAATTGGAGGCGTCTTATTTGGTTTTTTTGCAGGTTTTACCTACTGGTTTCCCAAAATATTCGGCTTTAAGTTGAATGAAAGACTCGGAGAGTATGCCTGTTTTTGCTGGATTTTCGGATTTCTCTTTGCCTTTATCCCTTTGTATATCCTCGGCTTAATGGGCGCAACCAGGCGCTTAGATCATTACGAGTCTGCTACCGGATGGACCCCTTTATTTATAGTGGCGGCAGTGGGCGTTGCCATTATCCTGTGCGGCATGGGCTTCCAAGTCCTCCAACTTCTTGTGAGCATCAAACAGCGCAAAGAAAATAGAGATCCTTCTGGAGATCCTTGGAATGGGAGAACACTGGAATGGGAGACTTCGTCCCCTCCTCCCTTTTACAATTTTGCCGTGGTCCCTCATGTGTCTGAAAGAGACCCTTTTTGGGCAAAAAAACAGGAGAAAAAAGAAAGGGGAAAACCGCACTATGAAGACATTCATATGCCAAAAAACAGTCCATTTGGACTTTACATTGCCGCACTCTGTTTTCTTCTTGGCTTTGGCTTCATCTGGCATATTTTATGGCTCGCTGCAGTCTCTATTTTGGGCATTATGGCCTGTATCATCATCCGATTGTCCGATGAGCATACAGAGTACACATTGCCCGCTGCAGAAGTGGAGAGAATTGAGGCGGAACTGTCAAAGAAACGGCAGGGGCACATTTTATGAATAGGCAAGGCTACCCCGACACGCATCACGATGTTTCTTCAAATACCATCTTTGGATTCTGGGTCTATTTAATGACCGATTGCATCATGTTTGCAACGTTCTTTGCAGCCTACGCAGTCCTCCAGACGGGTACATACGGAGGACCCTCTGCCAGAGAAATTTTTAGCCTTCCCTTTGCTTTGACAGAAACGATGATTCTCCTGACCAGCAGCTTTACTTGCGGAGTGGCTATGTTATATGCGCCTCGCACCGAAAAGAACAAACTGATTGGCTGGCTTACCCTCACATTTTTATTAGGGGTGCTCTTTATGGCAATGGAGCTCTCGGAGTTCAACCGGCTCGTCTCTGAGGGAAACAGTTGGCAAAGAAATGCCTTTTTATCGGCCTATTTTACCCTCATTGGAGTGCATGGATTGCATATTGTAGCTGGGTTATTGATGATGATCGTTTTTGCCTGCCAACTGCTGCAGCGCGGCTTTACGCCAGCTGTCCTAAGAAGACTTACCTGTTTAAGGATGTACTGGCATTTTCTCTACCTCATCTGGATTTTCACATTTACCTTTGTCTACTTGATTGGAGCCAAATAGGATGCATCAAGATTCACCGCAAAAAATAGAATATGGAACCTTGAGATCCTATGTACTGGGTTTCTCCTTGTCGATCCTCTTGACTCTTACCGCCTATTTTCTGGTGGTGGCTCATTTTCTCACAGGGTTGATTTTAGATTTGGCAACAGCTGGGCTCGCATTGATCCAGGCGCTCGTGCAGTTGGTGCTCTTCTTAAACTTGATAAGAGAGCCTAAGCCGCGCTGGAATCTGATTATTTTTCTCTTTATGACGATGATCGTTCTCATCATCGTATTTGGCTCGCTTTGGATCATGAACAATTTAAATTACAATTTGATGAATGATTAAAACTTACTATCTGCTCACCAAGCCCGGAATTATCATGGGCAATTTAATTACGACTGCAAGCGCCTTTGTCCTTGCATCCAGAGGACATATCGATTTTCGATTGTTTTTATCCACTGTTGCGGGGCTATTTTTTGTCATTGCCTCTGCGTGTGTATTCAATAATTACATCGATCGAGATGCCGATCGAAAGATGGCAAGGACTAAAAATCGAGCGCTTGCCAAGGGTTTAGTCTCTACCCGAAATGCGATTCTATTCGCCCTTTTTCTAGGAATGACAGGCATCTCAATCTTAAGTCTTTACACAAACTTTCTAGCCGCATTGATCGCAAGTATTGGTTTTTTTGTCTATGTCGCTCTATATAGTTTTTGGAAATACCGGACCACGTATGCGACTCTTGTCGGGAGCATTTCAGGGGCCATCCCACCAGTGGTCGGCTATTGTGCCGCAAGCAATCGTTTTGATCTGGGAGCCGCCCTCTTATTTATGATTCTTGTCCTCTGGCAAATGCCCCATTTTTTTTCAATTGCCGTCTACCGGTTCGATGAGTATGCAGCGGCCTCCATTCCCGTTTTGCCAGCTCTAAAAGGGATGCAAACCACTAAAATCTATATGCTTCTCTACATCATCGCCTTTACGCTTGCAGTCCTGCTGCTGACTGTATTTGGATATACTGGATATGCGTATCTCACAGTGGCCATCTTGCTGGGCTCTACTTGGGGATGGCTCTGTATCAAGGGCTTTAAGGCAGATAATGATCGAGTTTGGGCGCGTCAGATGTTTCGACTCTCGCTTGTGGTAATCACAGGGCTCTCGATCATGATGTCGTTAGATGGGATAAAAGACCTTGCAAAGCCGCTTCTTACATTACAACCTGCCAAAAGTTTGGAAGTTGGATCGCGAGATTCGAACGGGTTATAACTTAAGAACATTACATAAAAAGCCAACATAAACCAAATCTCTGTGTGCTCTGTGCTCTGCAGTGGTTAAAAATTTTTCTAAAACCTGTAACATCACAGGCTTATGAAAAATTTTTAACCACTGCAGAGCACAGAGCACACAGAGATTTGGTGTATAAATAATCAGGACTTACCTAAAGGTTGGGTAAGCTCTTCCTCTATCTCATCTCGATAAATTTTTTTCATTCCTCGGCGAATTGCATGATTATCTGTAGGCCCAAGAATACTGGAAATCGGACGTCCTTTGCTCAATTCATTGATCGCCAATTGCAATACGTTCAAACTATGCTTTAGCCCTTCAGTCTCTTTCTCTAAGGAAATAATTCTTAAACTTTGCTGATCTACTAAATTAAGTGCACGCGTGTGATTTTCATACAGAGTATTAATCTGTTTAGACTGCAAATCCACTGTAGCTTCAAGATGCTCAATTTTACGCTCAAAAAAATTTTCACCCTTATTTCTAGTTATTTTTTCAGGGCGAATATCTTCTGTATTCTCCGATTCTTTTCGTTTCGTTTTTTTTCCGTTGCACGAATGATAAGAGGAATTTGAGGACGTGGAATTGTCTACATGCTTTGGAAGCGGCATTTTAAAATTCACGTTAGTGGGAATATGACTCAAAACATTGATATCGGAGGGTTTCGAAAAGAGAGAGAACTTATTATCTGATGTAGATATGGCAAAAGGAGGAGGAGAATTAGTTAAATCCACTAGGTTATTAGTTATCGAACTCATAAAAATCTCCTTATCTGTTGCCCTCAACTCAGTAAAAATCTAGAATATCAACTGAGACTGTGAGATGTAAAAAATGCTATAATTCTGGATATTAACATGTTGTGCATTTCTTATCCACTCTCGCAGAAAATGTATCAAAATGAAAATCTTGCAAAGATTTCTCAAATCCTTGTACAAGGCTGATGTTGCAGAATTGAGCTTATGAATTTTTTTCATTCGATCACTCCCTTCGTCGAGGTCATGATCATTGCCATCATGCTCAATTACCTCCTTTCCTTTTTCTGGAATACCAAATCCATGGATCTAGTCCTCGGATTTTTTGCCTTCTTTCTCATTCTCGCTGCCTCCAGCTGGCTCAACTTGCCTGTGCTGCATAAAATCATGGTTCTCATCGGAAACGTCGCTGTGATCGCTGTGATCATCATTTTCCAGCCAGAGCTCAGGGTTGCCCTTTCCAAGTTGAGTCTTAAGAGCAGGCGTTACCGGGAGATCACCGAATTCGATAAATTCTTAGACCAATTGGCAGGGTCGGTCTACCGCATGTCTGAAAAAAGGATCGGCGCTCTCATTGCTTTGGAAAATGAAGACTCTCTCGATGAATACGCCCAAAAGGCAGTTCTCTTGAACAGCGAATTTTCCTCCGAGCTCCTCGAAACGATTTTTTCCACAAACACGCCCTTGCACGATGGCGCAGTCATTTTAAGAGACAATATAATTTTGGCAGCTGCCGTCATCCTTCCTTTGAGCGAAGACTCCTCTCAGCTGGCCAAATCGATGGGCACTCGCCACCGGGCGGGCTTAGGTTTGAGCCACATGACCGATTCTCTTGTCATTGTCGTTTCCGAGGAAACGGGAAAAGTTTCGATTGCGCGCGAGGGAATTATGACCCGCGGCGTAAAAATTGATCGTTTTAAAGGGATTATCCGCAGTATCTTTAATCCTCCGCCGCGGATGAATTTGCAGACTAAATTTAATTTCTTGGATTGGCTCAAGACGTGAAGACGCTTTTAATCCGACTCTTTATCGAAAACTGGCAAAGAAAACTGATTTCTTTGATCCTTGCCATGGTCATTTGGATGATTGTGAATCATTCGATGACGGTTTCCAAAGTTGTCCACAATATTCCCGTCCGCGTCACAAACCTTCCTCCCGAAAAAACCATTGAGGGAATGCAAGTAAGCGGCCTCTTGAATCAGCGCATCTCTCTCACTTTGATCGGAAATAAAACAGCGCTCGATGAGATCGGCGGCAAAGACCTGGAAGTGATCATCGATGCAAAAGACAAATCAAATGAATGGATTGCAACGATTACCAAAAAAAATCTGATCAGCCTCAACCCAGAACTCGATGCAGGGAAAATGATTTCTCGGGTAATTCCCTTTGAAATGATCATCCGGCAGAGCAAATTGGTGACTGAAAAAATCCCCGTACTCATCACCCATCCGATCGGCGAGGCCCCTAAAGGCTATCAGTTTTTGGATGTATGGCCCTACCAGCTGAGTGTGACAGTCAATGGCCCTGAAGAGGCTCTAAAACGATTGAAGTGCCGTGGCCTTAAGCTCACCTTCAACCTAAGCGATGTCTCTAAAACAGAACTAGACACGCTCCAAGCCACGAAAAAACAGGGACAAGTGGACGAAATCAGCTTTTTCGTCCCTAATTCCTGGAAAAAAATCTCCGTTCCCATGCTCTCGGAGACGCAGATCGAAATCGATGATTTGGCTGCCAAAGCACTTCGGATCGATTTCTCAAGACAGGACCTCTTGCCCATCGGATTTTCTATCCCTGTTTCCGTTTTTTTTCCTCCGAAATATAGTAATACCATCAACCCAGAAACCTATCAGCTTGCCACCAATGAATTCATCACCAAGAAAAATGGGATTAAACTGATCAATCTTCCCCTTTACGCTCAAGGAGTCAGCCGTCTCTTTCTCGAAACAGTGAAAGACATGGTTCAGATGGTCATCATCGCCTGTCCCAAAGCAGAACGGGAAACTCTTCTCTGGAATGCTCAATTTATGTACCCACATGAACTAGAAGATCGCTATGTCGCAAAAGTGATGTCTGAGTCCCATGAAGAAGTCATCGATGTCCAACCCCATCTTCGAGAAGATTATCTGCGCAACCGCTTCCGAAGTTACATGAATAGCTTCCGCCTCTACTTGCCCAATAACAAAAAGCTTTCCTTGAAAATCGAATTGCAGGCCAATACGATTTCAATCACCCCTCAAAGTCAGCTTTAATGAAAAGCCAAGGACACAATAGTGCTCCCCGCCCATAGAAATAAGAATCTAACAGTCTGTGAAGGAATAGAAAAATTTACCACAGAGACACAGAGAGCAAAAAAGAAAATTTCTATTTTTCCTCTGCGCTCTCTGTGTCTCTGTGGTGAATTTTTTTTCCAAAAACCCTTTCACAGACTCTTGGGTTCGGATTTATCAGAATGATTGGAAAACATGTAGTTTTATTGAAATCAGGAGCTCAAAATCGGGGCGGCCTTGAGAAATACTCAGCCCGAATCGCTTCTGCTTTTCTGGAAAAAGGGGCAAAGATCAGCATTCTGACAACAGGCGCATCTTCCTCAGCAAGTGCCCTGCCCGCTCGCGTCTATTCCACTCAAACGTTTCCTTGGCCTGGATTTTTACGCCTCGAGCAATTCGACAGGTTTGTCCAGAGGTGGCTGAAAGACAACCCGGCAGATCTGATTTTTGGAATGGATCGAAATCGGAGTCAAACGCATTTACGCGCAGGCAACGGCTCTCATGCAGCTTATTTAAAAAGCAGACTTCATACGGATGGGGCATTCAAGCATTTCATCTGCACTCTCAACCCTCTGCACCGGAAAATTCTGCAGATGGAAAGAGAGGCTTTTGAAAATCCAGGGCTTCAAAAGCTTTTCACTAACTCCAACATGGTCAAAGGCGAGATTCTGACACATTACGCAACGGATCCAAACAAAATCCAAGTGATCCACAATGGCGTAGAATGGGCCGAAATGGAGACTGATTTTAAAAATTGGGAAACGAGCCGCCTGAATCATTTGCAGAGGTTGGATTTGCCAAAGGACTGCTTTCATTTTCTCTTCATCGGCAATGGCTATTTACGCAAAGGTCTTGGGGTCCTGCTAGGGGCGCTTGCCCAATTGAATTGCGCAGATTTTCATCTCTCTGTCATTGGAAAGGATCATCGAATTGAAGAATACAAAGCGCTTGCGCGCAAGCTTGGACTTAAGTCTCGCGTCCGTTTTTTCGGACCGCAGGCAGATATCCGCCCTTTCTACCAAATCGCAGACGCTCTTGCGATTCCCTCTTTTTACGATCCCTTTGCCAATGTCACCATAGAGGCGCTTGCCATGGGGCTTTTTGTAGTCTCTTCCAAATCCAATGGAGGCCATGAAATTCTAACACCTCAAAATGGGGCAATCATTGAGGATCTCTTGAATCTTGAATCGATTGCGGATGCTTTGAGAGCTGCTCTAAAGAAGAGGAAAACAAAAATGAGTGCAGCCGCCTTGCGAAACAGCGTTGCGCATCTCGATTTTTCTCACCAAATGCAAACGTTGATCCATGCCTGTGAATAGAGAAAAACTCATCTATTTTCTGATCCGCGCAGCCACCTATCCCTGCAGCCTCCTTCCCCACTCCTGGATCCATCGGTTAGGAAAAACCATCGGTTGGCTTGCCTATTATTTCATGACTGAATATCGGAAAAGGGCCTTAAGCAATTTAAGTCTGGCAGTCGATCTATCTCTAAGTCCGCAAGAGCTCATCTGCGTTGCAAAAAAATCGTTCCAGAATCTTGCGATCAACTGCCTTGAATATCCAAAATTTGCTCGCACGAAAGATTTTTCCAAAGCCATCGTGTGCGAAAATCCGGAAAAGGTGGCGGCTTTATATGAAAAGGGTCAGGGCATCATCTTTTTTTGCGGCCATCAATCGAACTGGGAAGCCCTTTTTCTCGATGGGACAAGTCGAATGAAAGGCATTGCGATCGGCAAGTCGATTAAAAACAAACTTCTCTACAATTGGATCGTCTCCATCCGCGAGAAAAATGGAGGGAAAATCATCGCCCCAAAAGATGCTGTCAGGCATGGGATGCGCGCGCTCAGAAAAGGCTCCTTTATGGGCATCGTCGGTGACCAAGGAATGCCCGATAGCGGTTACTCATTCCCATTCTTAGGTAGACGCGCCTGGACCTCGACTGCTCCCGCACTTCTTTCCTACAAAACCAAAAGCCCCATCGTCTTTGCAGCCACGCGCAGAGTCAAAGGAGGCTATCGAATCCGTTATTCAGATCCCATCTGGCCTAACTTCTCAGAGCCACTTGAAAAAGAAGTTGTCTGCATCATGAACCAGCTCCTCACTCTCCTCCAAGAAAGTATCCAATGCTCGCCCGGAGAGTGGCTCTGGCAACACAACCGCTGGAAACAACAGACGCCCCAAAATCTCTACAAGCGCTTTAAGCAGGATTGCCTCTGCGTGATCCTGCCCAAAGAAAAAGAAGCGTTCTACTCACTTCTCCCCCACCTTGCCACTTTGAAAGTGATCTACCCTCGCGATTTTCTGTTTCTCCTCGTCCCTGAACGATATCGCTCCATTCCCCTCATCGATGCAGACGAGGTGATTTACTATGAAAAAGAGAAGGAAACACTTCTCAATGACTTCCGCTTCAAACTGATTTTTAATTTTACCGAATACCCGCCCATTGCCCGCCACTACAACCGATTGAGTGCGTTTGAAATTCTCGATCTTGCTATGCTGAGAGAATTGGCAAAACCCCATTTACCGGATGAACTAAAAGACAATTTATCCGAAATTTTTAAACGAGCCCTTTGCAGACCTGGGTCGCTTTGGGTATAATCGAGGCTCTGCCTCGAACACCGCAAAAGGACAAAAGTCCTTTTGAAACCTGATTTTTAAAATAAAAGGTGTCCAGAGGATTAGTCCTCTGGTGGGGTTTGGGGCAAAGCCCCATGGATGAATAAAATCTATGCCTTGTGAACGTTTTTATGTAGATGCAGATTTTAAACAGGGGGCCATCGTTTTTTTGGACGGGGCTGAACTCCATCACCTGGCCCATGTAATCCGCGTCGGCGTAAACGATGAGGTCGAACTCGTCAATGGAAAGGGCGCACTGGCGATCGCTCGGCTTGCGAATCTCGCCAAACAAAAAGCTGCGCTCGAAATTCTCTCTTTTCTACAGGTCCCGATCGCTCCTCCCCGATTGATTTTGGGACTCCCTTTGATGCGTCCCTCCAAACTGGAGTGGATCATTGAAAAGGGAGTGGAACTTGGCGCGGATGCCTTTTGGCTCTATCTTGCGGACTACTCTGAAAAAGGGGACCTTTCTCCGCACCAATCAGAGCGTCTTAAAACGATTGCAGTGTCCGCCATGAAACAATGCGGCCGCCTCGATCTTCCCCCCACCCTACTTTTGGGTGGTCTTGATGAGTTTTTTGCCTCTCGGGGAATTTGGCTGTTTGGAGATACGAGAGAAGAGGCCCCTTCCCTTTTCAAGGTGGGGATAGAGGGCCTTTTTGCAGATGGGCCTATTTTTTTCATTTCGGGCCCCGAGAGGGGCTTTACCCAAAGAGAGCTCAACCTCTTGGAAATAAAGGCTCGGGGAATACGTCTCCACTCCAATATCCTCCGGGCTGAAACAGCCCCGCTGGCAGCTCTAAGCCTTCTCTGGCATTTTTCTCATCACTCCCAATAAAATATAATAAGAATTATTTTAATTGATATATAAATCAATTATGTATATAATTATTATATTAATAATAATAAATTAACGGAGTTTTTATGAGCGCACAAACTATTTGCAGCGGAACTAACAAAATAAAAAGATATTGCAATGATACTATTATTCCTAATGGAGTGTATCCTGAAATATTAACTACTAACAAATTAGGAGTCAACAAACTGACAACTAGATACTATTATCTTTCCAGTCCTACTAAGAGCAAGGGAACTCTCATAACTCGAGGTGAAATAAGTCTCGTACCACCCTCGAATTTATCAAAAAAATTTACATATTCAATTGGCGTTGCCATTTTAGCAAAGAAGATCAAAAATCAAAACGGAAGCGTTTTATTAGATGCAATATCACGAAATAAGATTTGTGTGCATCCAATTCAAACCGACCACCCAATTCAGGGATTCCGCAACCTAGATGGTACATTCGACGGTCTCTGAAAATCTAAAAAGCCCTATGCGGTGTGCCGCATAGGGCTTTTTATTACAATATTCCTAGTACCGGATCGATCTTGTTGAAATCTTTTCTTCTTCGAATCGAGAGTCCTTTGTCTCCAATTACATCAAAGCTTGAGAAAGCTGTCTGACTTGCATGGTAGTTATCTCGATTTAAATTTACGTTAAATGTGCTCCAATAATAATAATCGTAGAATACAAACGTATCGTAGTAATCGAGATCAAAGAAGAGCTCAGAGTCCACAAAAGCAGCTCTTATCGCGGCAAGAGGGTTAGGGCTGCCTCCGGGAGTGGGGGGAATGGGAGGGATCACCCCAGTATTTTTGTAGAATATCACAAAGGTATCTGGTGTTCCGCCAAAAAACGAATTCGGGTAGTAGACGCCCCATCTTTCTGTATTACTGTCTACAAACTCAGGGCCCGGAACAAAGACTTCGCTATTGATGGGGGCATTGATCACATTCTGCGAGCGGACCGCTGTGAAAATTTGGAGAGGGACAATTCCCTCTCCTCCAGTTTCAACAATCCCACCCGCAGCCAGGATAAATTGTCCGGGCCCAATTCCAGGAGAAGTTGGAAAGAGTCCATCTACGACAATTGTGAGAGAACTTGTGCCAGCAGACATCCCATTTGCAATCACGGAACTATTGGTCCCAATGGAGACATCCACTCCGGCATTTAAAAGAAGATGGCCGGGCTCGGGCGTTTGAAAAGTGGCAAAGCCTGACAGGATAATGGATCCGAGTGCAGTTACAGTCAGGTCACTGCCGAATGTGCGCATCTGAGCCAGTGAATTCACCATATCGGCGCCCCCTGAATAGGTACAACTGCCTGAGCAATTGACTGTGATATCTCCGCTGAGCGTGCTAAGACCTGCTCCGCCCATGCCCACTCCAGGCGCTGCCAGTGCGATGTGGTTGGCGCAATTTAATAAAATTGTTCCCTGCGTTGTCACCAAAACTTCTGCAGACGAGTTCGGATTTGTTCCCATGTCTGCATTCAAAATAATATCTCCAAACGTTGCAAGAGATACGTCGCCTGTAGCTGTTGTAATGAAAGAACCTGCAACTGTAGAAGCAGTCAGAAAAATATTCGAGGCAATGATTCCAATATTGGATGAAGTTCCACTCGTTGCGATATCTGCTGTCTGGCCTAGGTCCGATCCGCCAATTAATGTGATATCGCCTGCAAGGATTCCGATATTTCCAGTTCCAAAAATTGCGATTTCAGCCTTATTTGTGACACCTGTCCCACCGCCTGTCAAAGTGATTTGCTGGGCGTTCAAATTTATATTTCCGCCGCCGAGCACATAGAATCCTGCATCTGAATCCATAGAACTCGTGCCTCCCTGAATCGCAATATTCCCATCGACTGCGCAATCAATGTTTCCACCCAGAACGGTTGCAATGACTGCATTCGAGAGGGTCGCATTGCCGCCGGTAAGCGAAAGGCCTGATGGAGGATTGAGCATGGGATTTGCATCTTGTCCGATCAAAATAGACCCTCCGGACAAGGTTCTAATTTCCGCGGGATTTGATGATGCAAAAACAGTCAAGGCCCCGGGGAAATTGAGAAAATCAATATTGATATTTCCGCTTAAAGTGCCTATCCGAGCGTAAGATCCAGTAGTCATCATAAGCCCGCCGCCAAAAAGGTTGACGCTTTCGGCTTGGATCGTGATTATACTTGCAGCGCCCGCTCCTTGAATCTCGACAAAATTATTTAAAGTCGCGCCGCCCACCATCGTTAGGTTTCTCTGACAGGTAATATTTATATTTCCAGTGCCAAATAAAGCAGTGCCCGCGCTAATCAGGCAATGGCCATTGGACTCTATTGCAAAAAACGGCTGGGCCATCGTGAGATCTCTGGTGGCAATCGTAATATCTCCAAATGCTGTGGTAATGACTGCAGAATTATCAGAGCCGCCAGACCCTGAGCGCATGGCCACATCGCCGGTGCCTGTAGTGATTGTGATATTTCCTAATGCAGTTTTAATTTGAGCCGAATTAGATATCCCTCCGATCGACCCTCCCCCTTGCAGAAGTACTCCGTCTGCCGCGTTGATGCCTACCCCTCCAATCGCTAAAGATGCAATCAGAGCAGATCCATCTATCGGCGATCCTGTCCCGTTTCCGCCCCCAAATAAACTAACAGAACCCACAAGTGTTGTAAGCGAAACACTTCCAATACCCACTCCATCTTGGCAAGCAACAATGCTAGCAATTGCGCTGTTCACATTTGCGACAGGGCCCGCTAAATTGCTTCCACTGAGCACAATAGTATTGGCGGTTACATTGATATTGCCGCCTAAGTTCATGTTGGCTGCGTTACCCGTAAAGATTCCCACGTCATTATTGGAAAAACCCATTCCGCCAACTGCTTGAATCGTGAGATCTCCACTCGACACTACATTGACTGCAGATCCAAGTCCTGCTGCCATCAGTTGCGCGCCAGGGCCAGGAGATCCAAGTATAGGCGCCCCAGCGCCTGCTCCGTCCCCTCCACTCAATGTGATATCTCCAGCAGCCACGCTCAGCGTGACAAAAGATCCTTCTGCATCAATCACCGCCTTAGAACTATCCAGACTATTGCCTCCTCCTCGAAGGGTAAGAGTTCCACTCCCAAGTTGTAGATCGATGTTTCCTCCTACAGCTCCCATCCCTCCGGTTTGCATCAAACTTTCCGTCGAGCCTGGAATCATAGGATCACCTCCGCCATTCACTATTAAGTTACAATTTCCGCCTATCATCAGATTTGTGTTTTGGATTACGATTGCTCCTGAAACCGTGGTTACGTTGACAATATTTTCTTGATTTGGATCGCCGATCTGAACAATCGGGGAATCTATAATAATTACCGGTGTTGAAATAGGGGTCATCGGGTGAAGCGACGCAATGACGATCGATGAAATCGCGACATCGCCAATTACAATGGTGCTAAAAAGGTTATCATTTGCCCTTAAAGTCAATGATGTGCCCATGGGCATGGGAGCATTCCAAGTGATATTGGTCCCGTCTAAGACTCTGATTGAACCGACCATAGCGGTGCCAGTTGCGCTGGCATCAATCACGACATTGGTTGACATTAAGTTCCCAGAGATATCTGTATCTTGAATATTTGCCGTAGCTCCTGGAAACGTGTAAACAGGTCCTCCTGGAGTCCCCATATTTAGGTTTGGCGAAATCGTCACCACACAAGGATCCATCAAATAAATCCCCGTCTTCCCATTAGGCGCCAATGTATTCACCCGGCCTCCAGCAAGTAAGTATCCAGGACTCGACGTCTCTACAAAACCGCCATTGCCGCTTTGCGATCCGCCCTGCGCCCAGATTTTACCCAAAAAGCCCGTCACCTGATCGCCCCATAGGATCACCTTCCCGCCATCTCCGCCAAGTCCCGCGTTCGCGCGGATTTCTACCCCTTTGTTGACCCAGACATACTGAGCATTCGGGATCTCCAGATTTGAGCCCTTATAATCTCCCCCGATCAACACGGTTCCGCCGCCGGTTTGTCCAGAAACATCGATTTTTGTTTGTTCATTGAGAGTGATTTCTTTGCCTAAGATTCGAACTTCCCCCCCAAGACCCTCTGCATTTACAGCAGCGTAGGATCCACTGAGTTCAAGCCTTCCTTCATCTGCGACCAGAAAAATCCGTCCTCCTTCTTCCCGAAGTGAGAGGGCATCGATTTGACCAGAGTCTTTAATTGCAAGAGCATAGGGATTGCCATCTGCTTTGAGCTCAGCGGTAAGCGATCTGAGAGCGCCGCTATTTTCAATTCCAGTCTCTTCATTTTTTTCTGAGGCAACCGTTGTCCGAATGAATATCCGCTCCGAGCCTGCAGGCTGTAAAAGAACATTTGTCCCAGCTGCAAGCGCAGCATGTCCAAAGGGCGCCTCGATCGATCCCCTGTTATCTACCTGATAGGCGATGAGTGCGACATCCCCATCCCACGCGGAAATTTTGCCTAGATTGACGATGGAATTTTTCGAGTCTCCGAGGAAAACAAGATCTCCCCCTTTCATGAAATCGGCATCGAGCGCATCGAGTGTAGATGCGAAGAAACTAGCTGTATTGATGCACCCACTTTCACCTACAATGAGTCCCATTGGATTGATGAGAAACACTTTCCCATTCGATTCGAGATTGCCGTAAATTTCACTCAACCTACCGCCTACTACTCGATTGAGGACCGCAGACGAGGCATTCGGCATCACAAACCGGGTTGTCTCCTGATTTCCAATAGAGAAATTATCCCAATGAATCACAGCTCTATCACCCGTTTTAATCGAGAGGAGCTGCTCATTTAGATGGGATACCTCAGCCTCCCCTGCAATGATCTGAAACCCTTCCGGGTTCGCATAAAGTTGGGGCGCTGAAACTAAAAGAAAGAGAGAAATCCAGCATCGATTTTTTTTTCGCATATCCAATTGACCTCAGATTTTTTTTTAAATCACTAAACTATTTAGAAACTTCCAATCACAGAGAAGTGCACCATCGAATTACCTCCACCAAAATCGTCTCGTCTGTGAAGTTTGACGCCCCAATCGAGTCTGGCAGAAAAGTAGCTTCTAAAGGCGTAGCGCATACCGGGACCCACGCTCCAGAGGTAATCGCTCTCTCTTCCTCCGGGAAGGTGATGCCAGTTGCCTCCATAGCCAAAATCCATGAAGACGAGAAATTCGACCGCATCTCTTCCTTTTTCACAATATCTCTTAAATACGCCAATTTTCGGCGATTGGATCTCTCCGCTGAGCAAAATTCCATTGTCTGAATTGAGCTGCCGCTCGGTATAACCGCGGACTGTGCTGTAGCCGCCCAAGGGAAACTGTTCGCTTGGAACTAGGCTCTCTGCGCTAACTTGTCCTGCAAAACGGAAATTCCCTACGAACTCCATCGGCATTCGCACCTTGTAATTGAGCGATGATCTGGCATAAAAATAGGTGTGTTTTGCAAAGGGATTTAAGCCTTTGAAATCATCGGAGGATTGATCAGGCAGCCAAGTGAAGGGGGAAGCGATTGCTTGGAGATCGAAACCCAGTTTATGACATCCTTTCTCGTAGCCCAAGTTATAGCCCGCTAAAAATTGAGTCAGATTGACTTGCTGCGCAATCAGAGGGAAATCCTCTACAAATTCCACGTTGTTGTTGGAGCGTTTGAAGTCAAATCCCAGTAAGAACTCATGTAAAACCGAAGGACTTGGCGTAAATGGGATATCATAGCGGATGCTTGCCTGATAGCTTTGCCCTTTTGTTTTCGATTCAAAGGGAAGGTGGATTTTGACATGCGAATAGCCTCCGTAGACACGAAGCACATGCTGGATCGAAAGAGGCGCTGTGTAGTTGAGTGTGAAGGCGTAAAACTTATGGACCTGCGGGGCTGCTGTATATTGGAAAGAAAATGTATGGGCTAAATTGAAGACATTTCCCCACGTAAAGCCGGAAAACCAGCGAATCCGGTCCGTATGAGCAAGACCTGTGTTATCGACGCCTGCATAGACATTCAATGGGTACTCATCTCTTGCCAAGATTTCGATATTCGTCGTGTAGAGATCGTTTCCTGGAGAATAGATCAGATCTGCGCGTCTAAAGGTATTTCGATTGAGGAAATTGAGGTCATTTAAGAGTACCTTTTCATTGATTCTCTGCCCATTTTGCAGCCGGATCGGATCCAAGTACTGACTGGAGGAAAAGTGCTTATTTCCTTTGACGCAGATCTCCCCGAGGGTGCTTGGAATAATGAGGACGCCTAAAGTGCCTTGCGTGACATCTTGCTCCGGAATTTGAACCGTCACGAGTGGGTAATTTTGGCTGCGGTAATAAAGAATGATATCCCGCTTTAAATCGACAATATCCTGAGAGTTGAGAGACTCTCCCATGTAGGGGGAGACCACCTCGCTTAAACTATCTTCATATCCTGGAACAAAAAGATCGCTAAAATAAATGCCATCTCTTTGAGATGCGAGTTTACTCAAGGAATTTTTGCTTCCTACAAGATAGAGTGTTTTTAGAACAAACCCTCTTTTGAAGTCTTTATTTTCGTCAGAGTCTCTTTTCGTTAAAGAGGCGCTCTCATTTTTTCGAAAAAGAGATGCAACAGGACTCTTTTCAGGTAATTTAGATGAGAACTCGGCGTCTGCATGCAATGTCAGGAAAGACATTCCCAGGCAGCTCAGGATTAAAAATCTATGTCGTTCAGCCATTAGAGTATTCCTAGTAAAGGATTGATCTTGTTAAAATCTTTTCTTCTTCGAATCGAGAGACCTTTGTCTTCAGTTACATCAAAGCTTGAGAAAACTGTCTGACTTGCATGGTAGTTGTCTCGATTCAAGTTTACATCGAAGGTGCTCCAATAAAAATAATCGTAGAACACAAAGCTATCGTAGTAGTCGAGATCAAAGAAGAGCTCAGAGTCCACAAAGGCAGCTCTCATAGCGGCAAGCGAGTTGGGGCCGCCACCGGGGGTAGGAGGGGACTCCCCAGTATTCTTATAGAATATCGCAAATCTATTCGGCGGCATAAAGAACGGATTGGGATAATAGACTCCCCATCTTTCCGTGTCGCTATCTGCAAACTCAGGACCAGGGACAAAGGGTTGTCCGTTGATGTTGTCATTGATCGTATTCTGAGAGCGTATGGCTGTGAAAATCCGAAGAGGAGCATCTCCCTCGCCTCCGGTTTCAACAAGTCCACCTGCATCCAGGATAAATTGTCCGGGGCCAATTCCGGGAGATGTGGGAAAGAGCCCATCTACGATAATGGTGAGAGAACTTGTGGCAGAAGATGCCCCATTTGCAATCACGGAACTATTGGGCCCAATAGAGACATCCACCCCGGCATTTAAAAGAAGATGTCCAGGCTCAGGGGTTTGAAAAGTAGCAAAGCCTGTGAGAGCTATAGATCCAAGAGCATTCACAGTCAGGTCGCTGCCGAATGTGCGTATCTGAGCCAGTGAATTCACCATATCGGCGCCCCCTGTATAGGTACAATCGACCGAGCAATTGACTGTGATATCTCCGCTGAGCGTGCTAAGACCTGCGCCGCCCAGTCCCATGCC
>JAZKAZ010000022.1:0-4171 GCA_040388845.1 Chlamydiota bacterium
ATCTAGCGCGTCTGCCAATTCCGCCATGGCCGCAAAAGCCTCAAGGCTTTAATTATAGAACTCCTTCTTGATTTGCGTAAAGTCAGATATAGCTACTCAAAATGTTTTTCATTAAAATATTTTATTTGTTTTGGGTGGCCTTGCCCTGCCCAAGTTTTCAGGAGTTGGGAAAAAATCAACAGTCAAGGTAAGCTTAGGGGTACAATATTTAGGAGTAGAATATGTCTGAGAAAGGAAATATCAAGCACTTGACCGATCAAGATTTTGAACATGCGATTGCCGCGGGCGTCACTTTAGTCGATTTCCATGCCAATTGGTGCGGCCCTTGCCGGATGCTGGCCCCTGTATTGGAGCAAGTTGCCAAAGAAATCAAAGGAAAGGCAGTCATCGGCAAAATTGACATCGACACAGAACAGAAAGTTGCGGCTCAGTTTCAGATCACGTCCGTACCTACGATGATCCTCTTCAAGGATGGGAAAGAGAAGGGGCGTTTAGTGGGACTGCGCAATGCAGAGTCTGTGAAAGAATTTGTTTTATCTGCGGTTTAACAAGGTAAAAACTATGGGCCGGTTTCTTGCGCTTGCAGTTCTTCTTGTGGTGGCAATCGGCCTTACGCTCCATTTCCGGTTTGAGCTCCCCTCTGTTTTAAATTGGATGGGGACTCTTCCCGGAGATCTCATCATAAAAAAGGGGAGTGTGACGCTCTATGTTCCTTTGACCACATCCGTTTTGATCAGCGTGGTCTTGTCGCTCATCCTCTCTTTGCTATTTGGGCAAAGAAAATGAGTTTGACGCAAAGACTCGTAGAGAACAACTCCTGCGCTCGTGGCTAAATTGAGGCACCGTTTGTCTTTGAGCATGGGGATTGTGTAAAAGCGATCTCCCCACCTTTCCCAAAATAAAGAGGGCAGGCCTGCTGTCTCGGACCCAAAAATGAGCAGAGAATTTTCTTCAAAGGAAGCCTCTGTGTAGCTTTTAGTTCCCTTGCTTGAGAAAAAGAAAAAAGGGCTTTTTGATTCTTCGAGAAACGCCGCCAGATCGTCGATTTCTTCCACCTCAACCCCTTCCCAATAATCAAGGCCTGCTCGTTTAAGCCATCGGTTTTGGGTGCTAAAACCCAGAGGCCGAACTAAGATAAGCCCTGAGCCGGTTGCCGAACAGGTCCGGACAATATTGCCGGTATTTTGAGGAATTTGAGGCTGAAAGAGAACAATCTTCATCGCGGCTTAAGGGATTCTCCATCGGGGAGTGATTTCCCGAGTGGTTCCGGTAAGATTTCTTTGTTCGATGCCGCATGGGCCTCAGAGGAAGCGTCCGCTTTGATCACTTCCACCTCAAAAATTAGAAGTGCATTGGGATTGAGACCGGAGCTTCCGTAACCCAGATCGGGATGAATAAAGAGTGTGCGCACCTCGCCCTCTTTCATACCTACAATCCCTTTCTTAAAGCCAGGGATTGTCTCATCTAAAAGGAGGATTTCATCTCCTCCTTCGCTGGTTCCAAGAGTTTGGCCGCCAAGATAGTGTCCTGTGTAGCGGACCAGAGGAGAATTGTAGGATTGGACGGCATTTCCCGTTCCAGATTTTGCAATTTGATATTGGATCTTGCCCTCTTCTAAGGAACTGATGCCCTGGATCTTTCCATTTTTCTCAAGAAAAGTCTCTGCAGCTTCTAGATTTTTCTCTGAAGTCTGAGAGAGATTTTCATCTTGGAGAGAGGCGATGGCCTGGACGCATTCCTCTTCATTCAAAGGGGAATCTTTTCCCGAAGAGGCATCGAGCATTCCTTTGATGACGGCAGAGAGTTCGATATTGAGGCCGAGTTCCTGCAAATTTTTCCCAATGAGATGCCCCATGGCCTCTGAAATTTTCGCGACATCGAGATTGGAATCTAGTTTTTCCTCTTCGCAAAATCCACTGGATACAATCAAAAACATAAAAATAAAATTACGCATGATTCAATCCTTTTAGAGTTGACAGAAGATCTTCAAATCGCACCTCGCGCACTTGTCTCGTTTCAAGTGTTTTCAGCTGAACCAATCCCTTTTCCAATTCGTCGCTGCCGACGATCGCGCAATAGGTAGATTCCAGTCGAAGGGCGTTTTGAAGGCCTGTTTGCACTTTTTTGGAATTGAGTTCTACATCAGCTCTGATCTGATGATGGCGACAGAGAGTTGCGAGGGAAAGACACTTTGCTCTAGCCTCCTCTCCCATTGGAATAAAATAAATCAAGGGGCGCGAGGTTTTGAGCGGAGAAACTTTTTGCGCGATCATGACTTGGATGACGCGCTCCAAGCCCGTTGCAAAACCAACTGCTGGGAGATCGGGTCCTCCAAAACTGGAGATCAGGCCGTCAAACCTTCCTCCTGCGCCAATCGTGTTCTGGGCGCCGAGATCTTCAGTTAAGACTTCAAAGACCGTTTTATTGTAATAATCAAGTCCTCGGACAATTTTATCATTGATCACATATGGGATGTGGATGAGATCGAGAAGGCGGCAAAGTTCTTGAAAATGGTGCCGCGCATCTGGCGTCAAATGATTGAGAATTGACGGAGCCCCCTCCAAGATTTTCCGATCATTCGGGTCTTTTGAGTCGAGAATCCGGAGCGGATTTTTTTCGAAGCGGATTTGACTATCGGCAGAGAGTTCTCCGAGATGCGGTCCCAGGTAGCCAAGCAAAGCATTCCGGTATTCTGCACGCGATTCGGGATCGCCCACGCTATTGACGTGGACTTTCAAATTTTTAAGGCCCAGCCTTGTATAAAATTGGCAAAGGAGGTCGATCACTTCGGCATCCTGTTCAGGCCCTGCGTTGCCGATTGCCTCAACGCCAAATTGATGGTGCTGCCGGTATCTGCCTGACTGAGGGCGCTCATAGCGAAACATCGGGCCTGTGTAGAAAAATTTATGAACAGGACCCAGATTTGCGAGGTGATTTTCGATGAAGGAGCGCATGACGGAAGAGGTTCCTTCAGGGCGAAGAGAGATCGATCTTCCCCCTTTGTCGTCGAAGGTAAACATTTCTTTCATGACAATGTCAGAGCTTTCCCCGACACCCCGGTTGAAAAGCTCGCTTCGTTCGTAAATGGGCGTTCGAATTTCCCGGTAGTTGTAGTCAGCAGACGTCTTTCGAATTTCCTCTTCTACAGACTGCCAAAGATCGGACAGGCGCCAACTCTCATCGGTGCCATAGGGAAGGATATCGAAGGTTCCTTTGGGAATTTGGTACTGCATATTGAGATGGAATGATAACAAGATCTGATTTTAATCGCTCTTTAAAAGAACAATCAGTTCATCGATCAGGACCGTCCACTCAGACAGGGGATTGCCCTCGGGATTTTTTTGATATTGGGCGTGGATTTTTTGGACCATTTCCATGTAGGGAAAGGGGAGCCATTTTTGGCCGGCGTATTCAGAGAGATAGAATCCAAAAGTGTGCTCTTGGTTTTCTGGGTAATTCTGAATTTTTTGGATCAGAGTCTTAAACTGCTGGCTAAAGTAGGAATCGCGCTGGAATCTCAAGGCGTCTTCTAAGGCGTGTTGCCAAAGTTTGGACAAGCGATTTAAAAATGGCAGGTCTTGGCTTCGATCCTCCGTTTTTAGGATCTCAAACGCGGCTTTAAGAAGGCAAAGGTTTTCTCTCACCTCTTTTTCCACTGTGCTGGAGATCCCTTTTTCAGGTCCTTCTACAAAAAGTTCTGCGATTTTTTTAAAAAGCAGCAGCAGATAGGCGCCGATTGCTGATTTGCCCTCGGGAGGCTCATTTGGAGAGCGATTTGGATTTTCTTTGGCCTCTTTGTCTTTTTCTACAGGATCGACGCGGTACCCCTCATAGGGATCGCGGGGATGGCCGCCTACCGGATTTTGGAATGAATCCATCATTTTTTGACTCAAAAAATCATTTTGTTATTTGATTTAGTATATAGTGTAAATACCTTTTTGGCGCGAGGGGAGCTGTAAAAACGATTGACAGAAGGGGGGAGAGCCTTTTACCCTAGTCCCTTTTGCAAGCCGTTTCACAAGCTTAAGAGGAGTGCTTCCAGTTGAGCGTTTTTGATATTTTCAGACCCGCCCCCAATTTAGAAGAGATTCAAGATGCCGAAGTAGTAAAAAAAAAGTATAAATACTGGCGTCTGAGAACTTTTTACTCAATGTACGCGGGTTACGCTTTA
>JAZKAZ010000022.1:4181-5217 GCA_040388845.1 Chlamydiota bacterium
GTTTGCGATCCCTGCTATGCAGAGCGAGCTAGGGCTCGGCAAGTTTGAGCTCGGCCTCTTAGGGAGTATTCTTTACCTCACCTATGGCGCTAGTAAATTTTTAAGTGGGATCTTAGGCGATAAGTCCAATCCTCGCTATTTTATGTCGATAGGCCTAATTCTAACCGGGATTTTCAACCTTCTTTTTGGGATGTCTTCCGTTCTTTGGGCGCTTGCTGTGTTTTGGGGGCTGAACGGCTGGTTTCAAGGCTGGGGATGGCCTGGCTGCGCGAAGCTGCTCACCCACTGGTATTCTCAAGGCGAGCGGGGCAGATGGTGGGGCGCTTGGAACACCTCTCATAACTTAGGCGGGGCTGTGATCCCGATTGTAGTGGCTGCTGCAGCTGAGTATTTTGGCTGGCGCTATGCGATGTATATCCCGGGTCTGATCTGTATTGGCGCAGGGTTTTTTATCATGAACCGGCTGCGTGACACGCCCCAGTCTCTGGGGCTCCCGCCGATTGAAAAATTCCGGAATGACTACACAGGGCAGTCGGGAAAATCAGGAAAAACTGAATTGACAACCAAAGAAATTCTTTGGGATTACGTCATATGCAATAAATATATTTGGGTTTTGGCGCTTGCTCAATTTTTTATTTATGTGATTCGGACGGCAGTCAACGATTGGAGTATGTTGTATCTGATCGAGGTGAAATCCTATACAAATTTACAGGCAGGGCTTTGCGTCTGCTGGTTTGACATAGGAGGGTTTTTCGGAAGCTTGGCTGCCGGCTGGTCCTCCGATGTGATTTTCAAAGGGAAAAGAAATCCAGTGAGCATCATTTTCACTGCGATGATCCTTTTGCTCATTTTCTTTTTCAAGATGATCAATTTTTCCTTCCCCATTCTCGATGCGGCCTTTCTCTTTCTCTTTGGCTTTTTTATTTTTGGCCCGCAGATGCTCATCGGAGTTGCCACAGCGGAGCTATCTCATAAAAAAGCAGCTGCGATGGCAACTGGTTTTGCCGGCACGTTTGCCTACTTTGGCGCAGCAGCT
>JAZKAZ010000023.1:0-3308 GCA_040388845.1 Chlamydiota bacterium
AAAAAAATGGGCCTGTTACAGACAAAAACTCAACACATCATAACTCAAGGATTCCATAAGGACGTCAGTCCTTTGGTGGGGTACGCGGCAAAGTCCTGTTTTTTAAAATTAAAATATACTTATGCGAAATAGAGCTTCTTCCCAATTAAAGGAGAATCGGCTAAACTCATCCCGATATTTTCATCTTAAAATGGGTTGGTCGTTTTCAAAAAAATGATTGAAAAAGCGCAAATCATAGGGACTGGGTCCTATCTTCCTGAAAGGGTATTGACCAACAGCGATTTAGAGAAAATGGTCGAGACATCCGATGAGTGGATTCTTACGCGGACGGGCATTAAAGAGCGCAGGATCGCGCGGAGTGATGAATTCACCTCGCATATGGGAGCAAACGCTGCTCGCGCAGCCATTGCGGATGCCGGGCTTGTCCCAGATCAAATTGATTTTATTATAGTGGCGACTCTTTCCCCTGATTTTATATTTCCCAGCACAGCTTGCCTGATTCAGCATGCCATTGGCGCAAAACGAGCGGGTGCGGTTGACATTGCCGCTGCGTGCACGGGATTTATCTATGCGCTGTCGATGGCAAAAGCTTTTGTTGAAACGGGCGTTTACAAAAATGTCCTTGTCATTGCCGCTGAAAAACTCTCTTCCATTACCAATTATAAAGATCGAGCGACTTGTGTCCTTTTTGGCGACGGGGCGGCTGCCTGTGTCGTTTCTAGAGAAAAGAAGGGCTTATCCATTGAAATTGTGAAACTTGGGGCAGATGGCGAACAAGCAGAGCTTTTGATGCTCCCTGCCGGCGGATGCCGCACACCTGCCTCGGTAGATACGGTTGCAAATGATCAGCATTATATTAAAATGGCTGGAAATGAAGTATTTAAGCATGCCGTTCGCCGGATGGAAGCTGCCTGCAAAGACTGTTTGGATGAAGTGAATATCCAAGAGGACCAGATTAGTTGGGTGATTCCTCATCAGGCAAATATGAGAATTATCGATGCGATTGCAAAGCGCTTTGAGACCTTGCCCCCTGAGCGCGTCTATAAGACTGTGCGAAAATACGGAAATACTTCTGCCTCTTCTTTGGGGATTGCGCTCGATGAATTACTGAGGGGCCACAAGGTGGTGTCTGGCGAGCAAATCCTGCTCACGGCGTTTGGCTCTGGGTTTACTTGGGGAGCAGCTGTTCTAAAGGTGGAACGATGAAAAAAAAGATTGCCTTTTTATTTCCGGGCCAAGGAGCCCAATATCTAGGGATGGGCAACGACTTTTTTGATTCTTTTGCCATAGCTCGCGAGACGTTTCAGGAAGCGGATGAAATTTTAAACGAAAATCTATCAAAAATTATTTTTGAGGGACCAGAAGGGCTTCTTACGCAGACGAGAAATGCTCAAGTTGCGATTTTTGTGACAAGCGCAGCGATTTTCCGGACGATTCAAGAACAAATTCCTGAATTGATCCCGAGTATTTGCTCAGGATTGAGCTTGGGGGAGTACACATCTTTATTTGCATCGGGAAGACTGGGATTTGCAGAGACGCTTACACTTGTCCAGGAACGGGCCCGTCTGATGAATGAGGCCTGCGAAAAAGTTCCCGGGACGATGGCAGCTGTTTTGGGGTTGGATGCATCGGGAGTGGAAGCTGCGATGAAGGGACTTGCAGGCGCATGGGTGGCCAATTACAACGCCCCTGGACAGACGGTGATTTCGGGGACGCAAGAGGGAGTTGCTGCAGCCGCCCTTATTTTGAAGCAAAAGGGAGCCAAGCGGGTCATTCCTCTGACTGTTCATGGGGCGTTTCATAGCGCTTTGATGCAGTCTGCTCAAGATGGACTCTCTTCTTGGATTGAGAGGGCCCCCATTCAAGAAAGCCAGATTGCTTTTGTGATGAATGTGCCGGGAAATTTTGTTTGCGATGCCCATGAAATGCGCCGTAATCTCATCTCTCAAGTCACGCAATCCGTCCGTTGGGAGCAGGGAATCTCTGCTATGAAAGCAGATGGCGTGGAACTTTATTTGGAAATTGGCTGTGGTAAGACGCTCTCTGGACTCAATAAAAAAATAGGCATTCTCGAGCCCACTTTTTCAGTGGATAAAGTGGTGGATCTCGATGGAGTGATTCGGCAATTAGACTTGATTGCGAGGGTATAATCATGCAGCTTCTGAAAGGAAAATCAGCTTTAATTACAGGCGGCACCGCAGGGATCGGCAAGGCGATTGCCTGTCTCTATGCAGAGCATGGAGCAGATGTTGTCATTTTTGGGACCAATCAAGAGAGAGCTGAGCAGGCAGTTCGAGAGATCGAGGCCTGTAGAGCTGATCCTCTGCAAAAAGTAAGTTCATTTTTGGTCAATGTCTCCAAGTCTAAAGAAGTGGATGCTGCGGTTGATCTGATCTTGAAGGGCGGGGCCAAAATCGATATCTTGGTCAATAATGCAGGCATTACTCGAGATAATCTCCTCATGCGAATGACGGAAGAGGATTGGGATCTAGTCCTCGATGTTAATTTAAAATCAATCTATAACACCTGTCGCGCACTTGCGCGCCCGATGATGAAAGCTCGGTCTGGGACGATGATCAATATCAGCTCAGTAATCGGCTTGACAGGAAATGCAGGGCAGGTAAACTATGCTGCATCTAAATCGGGCATGATTGGGTTCACAAAATCATTGGCAAAGGAACTAGCTAGCCGCGGTATCCGTGTCAATTGCGTGGCCCCCGGCTATATAGAAACCCAAATGACTGAGGGTCTCTCCGATCAGATCAAGGAGTCGATCCTCTCAAAAATCCCGCTGAGCCGTATCGGCCATCCTCGTGATATCGCCCACGCCGCTTTATTTTTAGCGTGCGACTATGCGAGTTATATCACGGGACAGGTGATTACGGTTGATGGCGGAATGGTCATGTAGAAAAAAAAACAAGGAAGTTATGACAATACAACAAGAAGTCATTGATATCATCGTCGAGCAGCTAGGTGTTGATTCCGCCGATGTGACGTCGGAGAAATCCTTCGTCGAAGATCTCAACGCAGATTCATTGGATTTGACCGAATTAATCATGACGTTTGAAGAGCGTTTTGGATTTGAGATTTCTGAAGAAGATGCGGAAAAACTTAAAACTGTAGGCGACGTCGTCGAATACATTGAAAAACGAAAAGTCAACGCTTAATATCCTCTTGCGGTAGATCTTAGACTTTTTATCAGAGCGCCAACTATGTTGGCGCTTGTCTTTCTCTTTGAAGAACTCCTTCTTGCAAGGAAGGAGATTCTCCGCTCCGGTAAGGGGGATGGCCAAGTTCCTTGCCGCGAA
>JAZKAZ010000024.1:0-3330 GCA_040388845.1 Chlamydiota bacterium
GAGAGGGAGACACACCTGATCCCATCCCGAACTCAGAAGTAAAGCCCCTCGTCGCCGATGGTACTAACCACAAGAGGTTGGGAGAGTAGGTAGCCGCCAGATTTTTTCTTCGCCCTGACTTGAGAAATCGAGTCAGGGCTTTTTTTTGTCCAAAAATATTTGGGAGTTCGGGCTATGTCAGGAAGCGTATGTTTATATTATACAAAGAACACTCTTTGGAGAGAGCCTGTAGACGATCTTATTCTTACTGCCCGCGGCATGAAAGATTTCGACTCCAAAAATCTTGGTCTGCTTCAAACTAAATTAAGAAAATGTTTCTCCGTTGTTCATGGCGAAGAGAAAACTGCTTTCCTTAAGGACACAATAGAAAAAATTGAAAAAATCATTCAAGAAAAATGGGGCAGTGAGTCCCAAAGTTTCTTAAGTAGATTGATTTACCAGAAATCTCCTTTGGCTGAGAAAGTAGTTTCTTTGGGTGTTTCTACGATTAATTCTTTAGATGAAAGGGGAGAGCCTCCTCTTTTTCTCGCAATTGGTGAAGGGGATCTTTCGCTGATTCGAAATCTGATTGAAAATGGAGCTGAGGTCAATCAACTCTATGATAGGGGAGTTTTTGGTCAGTTTGATAAAATAAGCCCTCTCGGAAAAGTGATCGAGCTTGCCTTTCTCTCTGCTCCCGATTTTGAACGGGCAGCTCAGCGCAATCCCGGTCCAACAGGTCCGGGTCAAGCGAGCTGTCTCTCCATTTGCGGCAAGGAACTTGGCCATCCCCCTTACCGGAGCGGAGAAACTCCTTCCTTGCAGGAAGGAGTTCTTCAAAACTGGAATCTGATTTTTCAACTCCTTCTCGCCTCTGGGGCAAAGCCTTTGGGTCACTCAAAGCAAATGACACCTCTAACTACTTGCATAGATAAGGGATTGGATGCGTGGACTGAAAAACTTCTGCATGCAGGTGCTGACCCAAATGGCTCTGGAATTTTGGGGATACGGCCGATTCATAAGGCCTGCCTTAGAGGGAACGAAAAGATTTTGCTTCGACTTATTGATCAGGGAGCAAATATCCATGCGCTTATGCAAGAATCTCTCTTTTCAATGAGAAGACTTTCTCCTCTCCATCTTGCAGTTCTGAAAAATCAGTTAAAATTAGTGGAGATCCTCATTCAAAAGGGAGGAAATCCTCATCAGAGAGCGGGGCATGCTTCCTATGATCGTCAAAGTCCTTTGGACAAGGGACAGGAACCTTTTTCTGCTTATGCGATGTCTGTAGAAAAGGGCTTTGTCGGTTGCATGGAAGTGATTCTCCGTTTAGCACCCCCCTCCTCAAAAGATTTGGACATCAGCGATATTGAACGGGATGATTCGGGAGTATTTGCAAGTAGTCCGAAATTGAGTCTACGTATGAAAATCGAGGCAGCTAAGAGGCAGTGCGAAGTTCCAAATCTCCCCTCCTATTTGAGGTGTTACACAAATAACAGGGAGGATGTATCGGAAATTTCTTCTCTTTTCGAGCGCTTAATTTCTGGAGATTTCGGCGGAGCGACTTTTTTCTGTCAGCCTATTGTGCAAGCATTTATCGATCACATTTCTAAATCGAAATTTTCCTTCTATTTTTTAAAGGAGGGGGATCTTGGTCCCATCCAGGGAGGCGGATATAATTCCGTTTCAGGAAATGAAATTACTCTGGCTTGCAATCCTAAATATGCAATTTCTATGGTCGTGCACGAAATAACGCATAAACTGGCGGATATTTTTTATCCCAATTCTCGTTGCGCCCCTCCGCCTGAATCAGAGTTTCAGAAAGCATACCAATTGGATCTAAAGAGGCTCGCTCAAATGGAGCTAACTACGGAAAGAGAAAGTTTTATTAAATGCAGCTTTATCGATCTAAAAGCGCATTATACTCAGGATCAACTTCCTGGAGAGTATTTAGCTCGTATTCCTGAATTAATGGTAGCGCTTGCTAGGTCTTTTAAATTAAGCCATCGTGAAATTGAAGAAATAATGAATTTTTACCTTCCGAATCTTTTTAAGTTTTATAAAGAAGAATTTTTACCGCTTTGCCTTAGGAACATGAAGTTTGATCCTGAATAAAAATTTTATTTACAAAATAAGAGATGACTTCATATAGGAAGATTAAAGGCACTCAAAGAAAAGGAGTCAGTCTTTTATGAAACATTATCCATTAATAGGTACGATTGCAGTGATTTTACTGCTGATCGGCGGTTTATGTTGGGGTCTTGTAGGTCTTTTTAAATTTGATCTAATTTCTTCAATTTTTGGCGAAATGTCTGTTCTCAGCCGAATATTCTTTGTATTAATCGGCTTAGCTGCAGTCTATCGCATCGTTATGTGGATCAAATCCAGATCCAAATAAAGAACTTAAGCCCCAGCAGTTACGTTGGGGCTTTTTCTCAGCGCCATTGCTTTTTTCAAGATATAGCCCTGTTTTAGCTCTGCGCTGTAGATCAGCCAGAGGCCAATGGAGACAATCCCAGTCGACAAGAAGATGATGGGAGAGGGTTGTTCGCCGAGAAAAAACCAACTATTTAGCGAGGCGAAAATAGGGCTAAGCAAGCCCATGAAGGAGAGGAACGTCGCTGTAAAGCGCTTCAGCATCATCCCGTAGAGATTGTAACATAAAATATTTGAGATAAGGGTCATGATGAGAGCCCCCTGTGCAAACGCTCCAAAGTGAGCCGCGGAGACGGGGAGTGGATTCCAACTCTCTACAAAATAGGAGTGAATGAGGGCAAAACATCCCCCGATGAGCATGCTAGTGCCATTGGCCACGAGTGGCGATATCGTAGAATCTTTAACAATCAGGCGAAGAAGAACCCACCCATACACAGAACAAAGCGCCGCTCCCATCATGGCAAGTTCCGGCCAAGAAAGGAAGGAAACAGCCGAGAGGAGCTCATCTGCGCCCTTTTGGCTGGCTAGAACCGGAATGAAGCCGGCAAAACCAATCCCCATACCGAGCCATTTACGACCATTCATCCGCTCCCCGAAGTGAAGGTAAGAAAAGAGAGCGGTAAAGAAGGGGGCCAAACTGTAAATGAAGCAGGTTTTGGCTGCTGTGAGGTGCTGGAGGCTCCAGAATTCCAGAGCATTGCAAAGGTAGATGCTAAAAATTGCAAGCAAGATTAAGACAAAAAATTGTTTGAGATTCATCTTGAAAAGAGAGCGATTTTTAAGAGCAATGAACCCCAGCAAGAGAAATCCCGCAAAAATCATTCGTGAAGCTGTGAGGAAAAGAGGGGGGCTGAACTCTAAAGTCATTTTCCCTAAAGAGAAAATGCTGGACCACGTGGCATACATGAGAATGACAAT
>JAZKAZ010000024.1:3340-9875 GCA_040388845.1 Chlamydiota bacterium
CTTAAATCTTATGGCCTCAGAGCATAGCAAGAGCTCCCCATTTAATCAAGTTCACAAGCTGAGGCATAAATAATTTAATTCACTGGATAAACATTTCTATAAACATCGGTGAATTGTCTTTCTTGAGTCATGCGTTGGGCGACCCCTTTTATCTGGGTGACAAGCTCTTTTGCATCATCATTCAAGGCCCATATTTTTTCTGGATTTTGAACTTGAAGCACAACAGCTGCCCGCTGCGCATCGGGCAAGTACTTAAGCGCATCTAATAAATAACCATGTAAATAATCTTCTAGAAAATGGGGGGTATGGGTTAGGTGTCGAGAGTTAAAATTCACTTTGAAGATTAAATAGTGAATGAGTGAACACGCAGCACTCCATTGGAAAATATCGATGTTTGCTGGCAGATCAACCTCGTCATAGACCCCATGATTGCCCAGAAGCTGTTCGTATAACGGTTTTTGGTTTGGATCTAAAGAAGCAAGAGCCTCTGCAATCGCATCTCTGAAGAATTGGGGAGAGTCGGCTTCTTCGTCGCCGTCTAGGAGGGGGACGTCATTTTGGAGATAAGGGGATTTCAAAGCCCGCCGAACTTGTTCTGCGGAAGGAACTTGATGGCCGCCTGCAGGTTGAGCCTGTTGAATAGGCATAGCCGCTATGAGATCCCAAGCATTGGGCTGGACGGGTCGATTTCTCTCTAATGCTTCTATACGATCCCACAAATCATACTCTCTTGGCCCCGGGGGGGTGTGTGGGAGAGGGGTTCCGGGAGCGATCATTGGAGTTTTTCGGCAGCAGCGGCAGCTGAGAGAGTACAGAACGAGATCCAGTAAGACCAGAGGCAAAAAGGAGAGAATTACAAGAGCAATTGTAGCCACTTTGTAGGCAATATTACGGCAGTGATTAGGACGGAGATCGCAGGCCTTCTTCCCAATTTGAAGAAGTTCTTTAGTATTATGAAAAGGTTCGTTCTGAAGAGAAATACGCATGAGAGCACCTCTTGTAGCTTTTATCCGCTGAAATAGGCTATCCTAGGACACCAGCGGAGCTGTTTTATAGAAAAGTCTTTTCTTTTTGAAGAGAGGCGAATTTAAAGGTTTTGCGAATAATTTAAAAGATTAAGATGAACGAAGCGCTTTTTTTAGGTCATATTTTATTGGTGTTAGCCTTTGTTTTGGGGGCTTTGCGCTTAGGCAAGAATTGTTTGATTGCAATCATTTCTCTGCAAGCTGTTTTAGCCAATCTTTTTGTCGTCAAACAAATGGATCTTTTGGGCTTTTCAGTCACTTGCAGCGATGTTTTTGCAATTGGAGGGATTTTGGCGCTGAATTTACTCCAGGAGTATTTTGGGAAAGAGAGCGCAGCGCTTGCCGTAAAAATTTCATTCTTCAGCCTGATTTTCTTTGCAGTGATGTCTCAAATCCACCTCCTTTATGCCCCCAATATCCATGATTCTACCCATTTGGGATTTCAAACGGTTTTTTCGGCAACGCCTCGAGTAGTCGGAGCGTCCATCCTCGTCTTTTATCTCGTGCAGAAAATGGATTTGCAGCTCTTTGGCTTTCTCAAAAATCTCTGCCAAGGAAAGAAATTAGGGGTGAGAATCGGCATCTCTCTTCTCGTCTCTCAATTTTTCGACACAGTTTTGTTTAGCTTCCTCGGATTGTATGGGCTCCTCGAATCGCTTTTCGATATCATTTTGATCAGTTTCCTTGTGAAGTGTCTCATCATCGCCTGCAGCAGTCCATTCGTTGTGTTTTCTCGTCGTTTTGTGAAGGAGGAGGCGTGAGCGCTTTTCGGTTTGAACAGATTCATCGCTCTAAAAAATCGCGCGCGCGAGTCGGCCGTATATATACTCCTCATGGAGTGATCGATACGCCCAATTTTGTAGCGGTCGGGACCAATGGAACTTTGAAGGCGCTCGATAATCAAACAGTCCAATCTATCGGTCTGCAGCTGATGTTCTGCAATACCTATCACCTTCTTTTGCAACCTGGGCCTGAGATCGTGCAAAGAGCCGGGGGGCTTCACCGCTTCATCAATCGGAACCTGCCCATCATCACCGATTCAGGGGGATTTCAAGTCTTTTCCTTGGCCTATGGCTCCGTTGCAGATGAATTGAAAAGCCGCGGTGTTAAAAAACAGGACGGCCATGTACTGAAAATTTCGGAGGAAGGAGTTCACTTCCGCTCATATCGAGACGGCCGCAAAGTGATCTTGACTCCAGAGAGTTCCATCCAAGCGCAGAAGGCATTTGGGGCAGATATCATTATCCCTTTGGATGAATTGCCTCCGTATCATACTTCTCCTGATTTACTGAAAGCCTCCTTGGATCGAACGCATCGGTGGGAAAAACGGTCTTTGGAAGAGCACCTTAAAAATCCGGCAGGACAAGCGATGTATGCAGTCATTCATGGAGGCGTTGACCCTTTGCTCAGGCAGGAGAGCTGTGAGTTTTTAGCAGGATTGCCCTTTGATGGATTTTCAATCGGAGGATCTCTTGGAAAAACGAAATCTGAAATGGTGGAAATGCTGACGGGTTTGCTCCCTCGTTTGCCGTCTGATGCTCCCAATCATCTTTTGGGGATTGGCGATCTGGAGTCTTTGGAGCAATGCATTCCGCTAGGAATCGATACTTTCGATAGCTCTTATCCGACGAGAGCTGCTCGCCATGGACTCTTGCTTACGCAGGATGGGGGATTGAAAGTGGAAAGAGGGACGTATGCGAATCATTTCGCCCCGATCGAACAGGAGTGCAGCTGTTGGACTTGCAAACATTATACAGTGGCATATCTCCATCATCTTTTCAAAGCGAGCGAAGTGACCGCGCATACATTAGCAACAATTCACAATCTCCATTTCATGGTGATGCTCATGCAGCGCACCCGCGAGGCCATTCTCCTCGACCTCATTTAATTCTCCATCCCCCTTGCTTTTTTTAAAAAATCTGATAACTTAAGACCTTTTTTGGAGGATCTAATCTTATGCTTAAACTTGAGAAAATCAAAAAAACTGAAATTCCCCCCCTGCTCCACCCTCCATTGGTTGAGGTGATTTTTGAGCTCCGATGGGAAATTGAAAATGACGAACAGACCGGAAGAATGCGCGATCCAGCCTACCCTATGATGTATGGCCGTTTGTATGAGAGATTTAAAAAAGATTTCGGAGAGATCGAGGATTTGCCGAGCACGCAAGCGCATCCGGAAGCAACCCCTTTTATCCCTAGGCATCGGATGCGGCAGGGTAAAAATGGATATCCACTGATGCAGGTGGGACCCGGGATTTTAACGATCAATATGGCAAAAGAATATTCTTGGGCCACATTTAAAAAATTAGTGCTGCGGATCGTCGAATCGGTGGTAGAGCTCTATTCTCCTAGTAAATTGCCCTTGAATTTTATCAAAGCAGAACTACGCTACGTCAATGGAATCCGTTTTGATCTCGCCCGAGAAAACCCCCTTGCATTTCTGTCTGAAAAACTCCATACCAAGATTGAGCTGGATCCGGAGCTCTTTGAGAAAAATCAGATGAATGAGCGTCCCAATTCTGTGGGTCTTAATTTGGCCTACGTGCTAGACAAGCCTTTAGCTCAATTAGCCCTCAGTGCGAATTTGGGACAATTTGACGGGAAACCTGCCTATATCTTTCAAACCTTAATCCACTCTTTTGGCGAAATGGTTCCATCTGATAAAGATACCTTCGAGCCTTGGCTTGAAGAGGCGCATGAAGTGGCAAAAAATTGTTTCCAGGTATTTTGCAAGGGTGCCTTAATGGAAAAATTTGGCCAATCATGAAATCAGTCAAAAGAATTGCTGTGACAGGCGCTGCCGGCCAAATTGCTTATAGCCTTTTGTTTCGGATTGCAAATGGGGATCTGCTGGGCAAAGATCAGCCAATTGCACTTCATCTCTTGGATCTGCCGGTAGGAGTCGAGGCCCTGAAAGGGGTGGTGATGGAGTTAAACGACTCTGTTTTTCCTCTTCTCAAGGAAATTAAAATAGGGAGCGACCCGGAAGAGATTTTCGGAGGCGTTCACTGTGCTTTTCTTGTCGGCGCCAAACCGCGCGGTCCCGGAATGGAGCGCAAAGATTTATTGGCAGAAAACGGGAAAATTTTTGTGGAGCAAGGGAGAGCATTGAACAAGGCAGCTTCCAGAGATGTGCGCGTTTTAGTGGTCGGCAATCCCTGCAATACCAATTGCCTGATTGCAATGCACCATGCGCCCGATTTGCCAAAAAGCCATTTTCACGCAATGACACGGCTCGATCAAAATCGAGCCGTTTTCCAGCTAGCTGCAAAAGCGAAGGTAGAGATTGAAGAAGTCTCCCATATGACCATTTGGGGAAATCACTCTTCAACTCAAGTTCCTGATTTTGTGAATGCGAAGATCCGAGGGGCGCCGGTTGTCAAGGCCATTTCAGACCGAAATTGGTTGGAAAATGATTTTGTGAACAGAGTTCAAAAACGGGGCGCTGAAGTGATTGCAGCAAGAGGCAAGTCGTCAGCAGCCTCTGCTGCCAATGCGGCCATCGATGCCATGCGATCGATTTTGGGGCACACTTCAAAAGGGGATTGGTTTTCATCTGGCATTGACTCTAGGGGAAACCCTTATGGGATTGATGAAGATCTTGTCTTCTCATTTCCAATCCGCACCACGGGTAATCAAGAGATAGAGATTGTTTCCGGACTTCTCATGGACCCTTTTCTTAAATCAAAAATTGCGCTTACACAAAAAGAATTAAGAGAAGAGCGCGATCTCGTAGTTCAACTCCATTTACTTCAAGGAAGATAGCATGCGAGAGGGAATTCTTTTTGAAATCACGAGAGATTCGCTAGAAACGGGACTTCGCGGCGTACCTGTAGGCTTTTGTACTACATCCCATGTAGATCCTGTCAAAGGGCTGACCTATGTAGGACGCCCTATTGCGGAGCTGGCTTCCCGAAATCCGATCGAGGTGATTTATCTGCTCTATTATGGAGAGATGGGATCCGTTGAACAGGTGGCTCGTTTCAAAAAGGAGATCTCTGAAAGAGCGCAGTGCAAAAAAGAGACAATCCAGGCAATTGAGGCACTTCCAAAAGTGGGCCAGCCCATGGATGTATTTGCCGCAGCGCTCCTCATTGCAGGGATGTACGAAGGGACAAATCATTATCGAGAAGACTGTCTCAATGTGATTGCCAAACTTCCCCAGATTGCAGCAGCGGTCATCAATAGTCATGCCGGGTGGGGATCAACTCCTGCCTCCAAACCTGAAATGGGGTACATGGAAAATTTTGTCCATATGCTTCAGATGCCGGGCGAAAAAACTCCCGAATTGATTGCTGTCATGCGTCTCTTCAATGTGATTCATTATGACCACTGCGGAGGAAATCTTTCTACTTTTGTGGGGAAAGCAGTCGCCTCCGGCCTCGAGCCAATGTACGGGTCATTGACTGCCGCGATGACTGCGCTGGCAGGCCCAAGACATGGAAGGGCCAATCAAGATTGCCTCGAATTTGTTCAATCAGTACTAAAGGAAGTGGGTCCCAATGCGAGAGCTGCCGATATAGAACAATTGATTCGGAAAAAGTTGGAGAAAAATGAATTGGTATTTGGCTTTGGACATGCTGTTTTACGGGTAGAAGATCCAAGAGCTACCGTTTGCTATAACTACTGCCAAAAACATTTTGCCTCCCATCTGCTTGTCAAAATTGCCCTTCTTTTAAGAACGGAGGGAACTCGCGTTTTAAAAGAAAATCCAAAAATCTCTAATCCTTATCCGAATATCGATGCAATTACGGGCTCGATGCTGATGGCGGCAGGATTTCCTTACCCTCAATACTTCACCGTATTATTCGGACTATCTCGCTGTGTGGGAATTGCGATCCAGATCGTCTATGAGCGATTGGAGGCAAGAGAGGGAAAAGGAGTGCCGATCATGCGGCCACTTTATCTCTATAGATCGAGAAATTGATGGCCTATTTAACCGCGTATCCTCCGATTGAGCCTTTTCAAACAGGCTATCTGGATGTGGGCTCAGGACACCGCATTTATTGGGAAGAGAGTGGCAATCCAAAGGGGCTGCCCGTCATTTTCTTGCATGGAGGACCGGGGTCTTGCACAAACCCAGGACATCGATGTTTTTTCAATCCAAAGGAATACCGGATTGTTTTGATGGACCAAAGAGGCTGCGGAAAAAGCCGGCCTCACGCCTCACTTGAAGAAAATACGACTTGGGGGCTCGTCTCCGATATCGAACAGCTCCGCGAGCATTTAAAGATTGAGAGCTGGGTTGTCTTCGGAGGCTCTTGGGGCAGCACTCTTTCATTGGCGTACGCTGTCACCCATCCGGAGAGGGTCAAAGCGCTAATTTTGCGAGGGATTTTTTTAGGTAGGAAAAAAGAAATCCACTGGTTTTATCAATTCGGAGCGTCTCACCTTTTTCCCGATGAGTGGGAGAAATATATCGCACCGATTCCTTTAAACGAACGAAATGATTTACTCCACGCATTTTATCGGCAACTCGATGGGAGGAGGATTAGCCCTATCTTTTGCTCT